>CACWIG010000017.1 GCA_902760955.1 uncultured Ruminococcus sp.
TCCTTTCTCGAAATTTCGGGAGGTATAGGTTTTAGGGGTAAAACCATTATACCATAAGGAGTTCAAGGTCTCAATTTTCATTTAACTTAACAAAACGTATTTAACGAAAAGGAGATTTTTAAATGAGTATTAACTACAACACACAGACAACTGCAACTAATGTTGCAGGCAACAATCTCACACCTGAGATGAAAACATATTATGACAGGGCACTCATACGCTTTGCATCTCCAAAGCTGGTTCACGCTCAGTTTGGTCAGAAAAAGCCTATCCCTGCGGGAAGCGGTAAGACAATTGAGTTCCGCAAGTTCAGTCCGTTGCCAAAGGCTATGGTACCTCTTGCTGAGGGTGTTACGCCTAAGGGTAACTCACTCAACGTATCAACTGTTGAGTCAACTGTTGAACAGTATGGTGACTATGTCACACTTTCTGATATGCTGACTCTGTCTTCAATCGACTCTGTCATATCAGAAACTCAGGCGGTACTCGGCGACCAGGCAGGACGTACACTTGATACTGTCATTCGTGAAAAAATTAATGCAGGCACCAATGTTCAGTATGGCAACGGAAAATCAGACCGCAGTCTTTTAGTGGGTGGTGAGGCAGATTATGCTGACAACGACTATTTGAATGTCGCAACAGTAAAAAAGGCCGTTGCAACACTCAAGCGTAACAATGCAAGCCCATTTAAAGATGGCTGTTACGTCGCAATTATTCACCCTGATGTTGCCAACGACTTGACTAACGACCCCGAATGGAAGGCTGTTAAGCAGAATGTTGACCCTGAGGATTGGTACAAGGGTGCTATCGGTAAAATTCACGGCGTTGTATTTGTTGAATCTACCGAAGCCAAAATCTTCCGTGCCGAAAACTTAAGAAATGCCGAAACTCTTGAAAAGGGCGACCCTGAATGTCTTACTGTTGCCGCAGTAGACGCAGACGGCAACATCACTTTGAGAGAGGACCTTTCAAGTGATGATGCAACCGCCTTAATCGGCAGAAGCATACAGATAAATGGTTTTGATTACTCTGTTGCAACTGCTGTCGCAGGCGATGCAGGTAGTGCTGTTATCACAGTTGCCGAAACTTTGGACAAGAGCGTTATTGCGGACTGCATAATCTACCCTGGCGGTGCAGGTGCCAACGGCAGAGATATCTATTCTACTTTGTTTATCGGGCAGAATGCTTATGGCGTTACCAACATCACAGGCGGCGGTCTTGAAACTATCCTTAAGCAAAAGGGCAGTGCAGGCACAGGCGACCCGCTTGACCAGAGAAGTACTGTCGGCTGGAAGGCTACACAGACAGCGGAAATTCTCTCACCTGAATTTATGGTTCGTGTAGAGACCACTTGCAGTTACTAATAAAATTTTGTTTCTGCTGCCTATAGGCAGCAGAAACACACTTATAAAGGAGGTATTATAAATGGCTAAAACTTCAAAAGTAAAAAATTCTGCTTTAGAAAAATATTATAATGAGCTTGTTCCTGTTATGCTAATCAAGGATAATGCTAAATACAAAGATGATTTAACAGTAACCGTCAACGGCACAAACTATCAGATACAGCGTGGTGTTCAGGTTATGGTTCCGAGAAAAGTTGCTCTCACCATTGAACGCAGCCACAAGCAAGAACTTGAAGCACAGGCATATATGGAAAGTCTGAAAGGTTAGGTGGCTTATGGAAATTTTAAGGGCAATAGAGCGTGCTGATGCTCTGCTTCCCAATCAATACAGTTTAGATGAAAAGCTATGTTGGTGTGATGAAGTGTCCTCTGAAATTCGTAGAAATATCATAAAACAATATGATATTATTGAAACAACAATCGATAAAAACGGCGAGATTATCTTACCGCCCGATATCACGTACGATTTGATTGAACAAATTATATTCAACAATCAAATCTACGAAAAGCAGGACTTCAGAAGCTTAAACCCAACTTTCGCAGACTCTTCCGCTCTCACAGGCAAAAGGCTCTCTGTCGTATATCTTTCTCTCCCGAAACCTATCAGAGATACTGACATAAGGGGAGAATTTAATACAGGTGAGAATTTTATTGAAATAGAAAACGCTCCATTTTACGAAGGTGACAAAATTCAAATAACATCACTTAACGACTTAAGCGAGGATGCCGATTACTCATCCTCCCCCTCTGCTTATATCATAGAGGTTATGGACGATAAGATTATACTCGACAGAGATGCCATAGAGGCAGAAACTGCCGCCAAACTTGCCATTCGGCGTGTAATAGATGATACCACTGTTATAGATTCTGCTCCCTACGACAGAATGTATATTGAATATATACTTGCCAAAATTGCCTTATATCAACACGATTATTCGGGATATAATGCACATATGACACAGTATAACAGTCTTTTTGCCGCCGCTCAGCGTGAGTTTATTACACGCAGTCCGCTTACTTCAAAGCTGAGATTTAAAAACTTCAGCATAGTATAAATGTATTTTGGGAGGTTGAAAAATTATGTTGCCAAAACTAAATATAAAAGAAAACAAAAACGCAAACCTTAAAGTCTTTGGAGGCTTGGACAGACGTGATAAAATATCTGACATATCATTTACAGATATGACAAATATATCACCTGATGCACTTCCTGCCATAAAGCCCAGAGAACCAAGAAAGAAAATCACCAACTTAGTAGTCGGTACCACTGTCTGTGCACCTGAAATTACAAGCAATGAGTTATCCTCTTTTACAGGGGTTGCCAATAATAAATTCTATTACAACGGCAAGCTGATTTTCGGCACTCTTACAGAAGGAAAAAAATCCATTGCTGACTTTAACGGAAAGATTTGTATTTTTCCCGACAAGGTTTATTACGACTACTACCCCAACTCCGAAACAGGTGTTGTAGGAAATTCTCTTGTCAGTATGGAAAAAACCACAACTGTTAAAAATGCTAAGTTTTATTCTTCATCGGACGAAGTCACAGGCAGTTATACTGCGTATATCTCATCTTCCTCCGCTGATTTTTCATCAAACTTTGCAGAAGGCGACAGCATTGTGATTTCAGATTGTTCTAAATCTGACAATAATACTGTCACAACTGCAAGCCGTAAGGAAACAGTGTCGGCAACCGCAATCGTAAGTGCTGTTGTCACAGCGGTAACTGACACTAAGCTGAGTTTAGTATTATATAATAATTCAGGCGAAAGAGTTGGTTTTGTAAATACCACCGAGGCAAACCCTATTACCCTGAAAATTGCCGTCCCCGATATGGACAATATATGTGTCCATAACAACCGTCTGTGGGGAACGTCAACTAACGGAGAATACGTATATGCCTCAAAGCTTGGCGATTGCACAAATTTTAACTCTTTTCAAGGTCTTGCAAACGACAGCTGGTACAGCTACATTGCAACAGGCGGACGATTTACGGGTATATGCAGTTATCGCACCTCTGTAATAGTTTTTAAACAAAATTACATACACCACATCTACGGCGATGCACCAACAAATTTTTCAATTCCCAAGCAGACATACGGCGGATGTATTGACGGCAAAAGCATTTGTGAAATAGGAGGTATTTTATACTATCTTACCAACACTGGATTTTACGCATATAGCGGGGGCGAGCCTTACAGCGTATCACCGCAGCTTAATGTAAAATACTCCTCCTGCGCTGCCGGAACCGATGGCAGGCATTACTATGCCTCCGCTATCCGTGAAGACGGTACTTGTGAAGTCCTTGTTTACTCTCCCGAAAAAGATGTTTGGGTCAGAGAAGATGATACACCGTTTATTGATTTTTGCTTATACAACGGCAAACTATACGGCATTACATCCGATAAAATGGTAATGCTGTGTGGTGGAGATGAAAATTTTACCTGGCAAACTATTTCCAAACGCTTTACCTATGATGCCACAGACTACAAGGGTTTATCTTGCATATGGCTGAGAATGGACCTTGACAATAATTCTGAGGTTGCTGTTTCTGTTTCCAAAGACAATAATGAGTTTGAGTTGTGCCATACAATTTCAGGCGGCGGCGAATTTTCCGTATATCGCGTGCCAATACGCTTTGGAAAGTGCAACAGCTTTAGAATTATGCTTGAAGGCACAGGTAATGCCACAGTACACGATATTGAAATCAAGAGTTACAACGGAGGTAGAATTTATGGATAAAATATCAGAAGACACTAAACTTAAAAAAGAAGTTCCTAAATATAATAACAACATAGGCATTCGTGCTACGCTGAATAATTTAGGAGTTTCCGACAGCAGTATCGGCTATGATGAAAATAACAAAACCGTCACCATAGGCGGAAAGGCTTTTATGAAACCGACCTATATTGATGAAGATGCAGGCATATCATATGCACCTGAGTCAGCAATAAGACAAAATCTTGTTGACTTTTACAAAGACAGTTCCAATCCTATTGTACGTGTAAGCGATGCTTATACTACAGCCGCAGGTAAGTATGGGCTTGACGCCTCTGCTCTCACATACGGGAACAACACTGTTCTGATTGGCGGTGTTCCTCTTAACACATTGTATATTGATGACAGCGGAAAGGCGTGGGCTTGGCAAAATGATGTTTATGATTTGACAGAAAAGTATGCAGATAATGTAGGTGTTTCAACGCCTGAATCAGTTTACAGCAATACAAAAAAGTATCTGTCAAATATAGAAAGTGCAATAAAATCGTTATATAACCAAACGCCATTTTCCTACGACCCTGATGACGACCCTGTATATACGGCGTACCGTGACAAGTATATGCTTGAGGGCAACAGAGCAACTCAGGACACTATGGCAAACTATTCTGCACTGACAGGCGGATATGCAAATTCAGCCGCTGTAACCGCAGGAGCACTTGCCAATCAATACTATTCACAACAGCTCACAGATAAAATTCCCGAACTTGCCAAACAGGCTTACGACAGATACAATGATGACAGACAGGCTAATATCAGTCTGATAGATAAAATGATTTCCGCGTACAATTCGGCATACAATAATTTATCAGACACTAACGATACCGCCAGAAAGTATGCAAACGCAACGGCAAATTCTGTTACTGCAAGGGATGATGACGCCTACGAACAGTATTGGACAGAACTGCTAAATCAACAGTCTTATGACACTCAGGCACAAAAAAACTATTGGGAAGATTCAAATAATATTCAAAATCAGCTTATGAACAGCTATAAAATTCAAGGATATATTCTCGATAACGAAGAAAAGGAAATTTCCAATTCATATCTCAAACAGTTATTAGAGGCTGAAATTGAGGAAAGCAGAGCAAATACATATGCTAAATATTATAAATAATCAATAGACTTTACTGTAAATTAAACCGCCTTCCATTTTATTTGAAAGGCGGTTTAATTATTATTCTAATTCCTTTAAAAAATCTTCTAAGTTACATACTATGCCATAGTCCGCACATCTAAAAATCTGTGCATCTTTATCGGGATTAATCGCGATTACTGCATCTGCGCCCTCTATTGCACAAGTATGCTGTGCCGCCCCCGATATGCCAACAGCTATATAAATCTTTGGGCTGACATTTTTGCCTGTAAGTCCCACCTGAAGCTCGTATGGAACAACATTTTTATCCACGAGCGCTCTTGAGGCACAAAGCTCGGCGTTCTGCCTTTTTGCAAATTCCTTTAACTGCTCAAGGCTGTCGGCTATTCCTCTGCCCCCTGATACTATTACATCATCGGACTTTTGAGTACAGCGAACTGTTGCCATCTGCGGCATTGTACGGCATTCAATCTTAGCTATAATATTCCCGCTCTTTGCAGGGCGGTACATTAACAGCTTATTTCCGTCTGATTCGAGAGCAGTACAATCGGCACACAACCCTGTCTTAAGCATAGCCGCAACCTGAGGAGCCGTTCTTCTGCCCCAAAGGTCAGCAGGCCAGAGAATTACCTCAGGTTTTTTCTCCTCTGCAAGCTCTGCGATTTTTTTTGCATCTTTTTCATAAATTACTTCTACGTTTTCAGCAATCTCCGCCGCCTTTTGTGCGGCTTCGTCCCCGACAGCCCAAACGCTTTTCAGTTTATGCTCAGATTTTTCAATCTCAAGTTCTTTTCTCTTACTGTTTAAAAGTTCAGAAAAAACAGCATCAAACTCATTTGGCTTTATGAACTTACAGCTTCTCATACCTGATGCGTTTTCAAAGGTTTTCAGCACCTTTGTAGGCGAACCCGAAAGTCCGCAAAGGCTTTCATCTGCGTGTACACTGCTGTTGTCCAAAACTTCTATTTCACCAAGGCGAGACCGAATAGATGGAAACCTCAATGTATTTATTCTCTCTATGGTCAGCAATGCAGGAAGTGAAGCGGACTCCTGTCCCAGCCTTGTGGTACATTGGATTTTATCTGACACTGCGTCTATGCTCATAACATTTGTTATAAGTCCAATTCCCAACAATGTTGCAAGGCAAGGTCCCACCTGTGCTGTGTCGCCATCTATTGTCTGACGTCCGCAGAATATCAAATCAAAATTCATTTTCTTTAAAAAAGTTGATAGGATATTTGCTGTTGCAAGGGTATCTGACCCTGCATATAATTTATCAGAAAGCAGAAAAACCTTTTTTACGCCAAGTCTTGTCAGCGAACGCAACTTTTCCGACACCGATTGAGGACACATTGATACCACATACACCTCTGCCCCCTCAATTCTGAGAGCCTCCTCCAATGCACATTCGTCAAAGGGATTGAACTCACCCTCAACAACTTTTACACAAACAACTATTTTCATACTTAAAACTCCTCGTGATATATTTCAGCGAGTGCATCGTGAACCTTCTTGTACTTTTTAAACATTTTGGCATACTGAGCGTGTCTTTCCATATCAGGTTTGGTAATCGAAACATCTTCGTTGCAAGTATTTACTGCCTCTTCGGGAGAACTCCAAAAACCTGCTTTTACCCCTGCAAACATTGCACTTCCAAAGGAAGAATCAGCATACTTTTTAACGACCAAGGTAAATCCAAGTATATCAGATGTAATCTGTCTCCAAAGTGGACTCTTACCGCCGCCGCCGATAATAACAGCTGTATCCTCGTGGGGTATACCTATATCTTCAAGAGCATTTTTGCAATCTAAAATTGACATAGAAACACCCTCAAGCACAGCACGTGTAAAGTGTGCCTTTGTGTGACCTGAACGCACACCTATAAAGCTTGCACACAGCTTTGGGTCGGCATATGGTGTCAGCTCACCATTGAGATACGGATTGAATATAAGTCCGTCCGAACCGGGTGCAACACTCTCTGCACCGCTGTCCAAATCTGCGTATTCTCCGCCGAATGTATCTCTAAACCATCTGTATGATGCCGCACAGGACTTTGTAGCAGTTCCAGGGTACCACAGACCATCTAGAACGTGAGAATAATTTATCAAATTTTTATCAGGGTAAGCCTTATCTGTAACAACACAAATTCTGCCTGCTGTTGCAAGTTTGATTGTCATTTGACCTTCCTTTACTGCACCTGCGGCAAACACCTCCATAACGGTATCTGTTGTACCGCACAGAACCATTGTTCCCTCAGCAAGACCTGTATCCTTTGCAGCCTCTGCCGTCACCTTTCCTGCCACATCTCCAGGGGATACGATTTCAGGGAGCATTTCTGTGTCAATCTCTAAAATTTTACACAAGCTCTCCGACCAGCATTGCTTGCCATAGTCAAAGAACATACTGCCCTCTGCCTCGATATTATCGGTGACATAATCTCCTGTTAACTGATGTCTTACAAAGTCTTTGGCAAACATTACCTTTTTAACTTTGCTCCATATCTCAGGCTCATTATTCTTAATCCACATAAGCTGAGGCAATGTCCAGATGGTGTCTGGATTATGCAGACACTCTTTTAAAATTGTTTCGTTGTAATTTTCTTTGAGATATTTTACCTCCTCCATTGAACGTATGTCCGTCCAATATATTGAAGGTCTTAATACATTAAAATCCTCGTCCATAATTACGGCGGTGTGGGTTGCCGCATCCAAGGAAACAGCAGTTATATCCGTAGGATTTACTCCGCTTTCATCCAAAACCGCTTTTATGTTTTCCTTTGTTGCATTGTACCAATCCATAGGATTTTGCTCTGTCCATCCGTTTTTTGGATAGAGTGTTTCATACTCAACTGTATTTACCGCAGTAATTTTACCATCCTGCGAAAGCAAAGTAGCCTTTGATGCCCCTCCGCCGAAGTCTATTCCCAATACGTATTTCATATTTACTCCCCGCATATCTTGTGATTTGGTCCGTATATTCCTGCACACGCCCCTCTATCAATAAGAGCCTTGTTGTCATTATGAGCTATAAGCCACTTATTTTTTGCAAAAATTCGCTTATCCTCAACAGATGTATCAAGAGCTGTGTTTGTTCCTTCTAAAAGACCTACTATACAGCCAAAGCCATCCTCTGACACTTCGATAGGACAATAGTGAAGCGTTGTTGCATATACCTCTATTGCCTCTCCTTTTTTGAGCTTAAAGGCTTTGACATTATCGGAATTATATTTATTCCCATCTTCTATGTCGCGCACATCTCCCAAAAGAAGAATTAAATCGGTGATACCGATATTAATTTCAGAACAGGTATGCCACTCAAGTGCATTCATTTGATTGCTGTGTCCCCAACAATATCCTATCTGCGTGGGCATTCCGCCGAAATAGTTGTCCTTAATTGTATCCTTTATTGCGAGTTTCTCAAACTCTTCAACTGATGCTTTGTATGACGCACCGCTATCGGGAACGGGAATTTTCTCTGCGGTTTTAATAAGTTCGTCCGCATCTAAGTTTATTACCCTTCCAAACTGCTTAAACTCTGCATCATTTACACTATATATTTTCATATTACACCTCAATAGTTATAGTATGCGATACCGAATGTGTATCAAATGGTTTAAGAGATATAATTCCCTCTTTATTTACAAAATCATAGTCCGAGTCAACACCATCCTGTATACCGCACCAAGGTTCTATACATATGTATTTACCTATACCATTCGGCTTTGTCCAGAAAAGAAGATAATCACTGCCGTTAAATTCAACATCAATTTTGCGGTCTCCGTTTTTATTTCTAAGCTGAACCTTTCTTGAATTGAGATTGCGGAAAACCAATGCATCAACGCTGAAATATTCGCATTTTAACGGAAATACTGTTGAATTTTCCATTACACGAACAGTATTCTCCTCCAGCAAATTGCCGTCTAACACGTAGCTGTCAAGGGTTTCGGGCTTATCAAAAACAATCTCATACTCCTCTATACCCTCAGGGCAGGAATATCCCTCGTGGGCACCAACGGAAAAATACATAGTTGTTTTATCTGAAACATTCTTCGTTTCGTAGGTAACTGTGATTTTGTTTCCGTCAAGAGTGTAGATTATTCTGAACTCATAGTCAAATGGATATGACTTTTTTGTTTCCTCGTCAGACTTATGCAAAAATACTGCTGAATTTTCATCACTCTTTTCAAGTGTAAATTCTTTAAAACGTGCATATCCGTGCTTATTTAAGATATATTCCTTGCCCTCAAAGATGTATTTATCGTCCTTTAAGCCACCGCAAATCGGAAACAAAACAGGAGCTCTGCCTGCCCAGACATTTTCATCACCTTGCCATAGATATTCAGTCCCGTTTGAGCCCTTTATGCTTTTCATCTGAGCACCGAGGTTTTCGATATCTATGGAAAGATTATCATTTTTTATTGTTACAACCTTTGACATACAGACACCTCGTTTAAATTAGTTGTTAAGCCATTTATGATCCTCGTCTGTTGTCATAAAGAAGCCTCTGTTTTCGCCTGCCATTATCCAAAGATAGTAATTGTCATATCCTGGTGCTGTATGGAACGGATGATAACCTCTCGGAATTTCAACGAAGTCACCTGATTTAACAGTATATGTTTCGTCAATATCCCCTTCCTTTGTGTATACCTTTTGTATACCAAAGCCTTGAGGCTTTTTAAATTCATAGTAGTAAATCTCTTCTGTGTTTGCTTCGGTTGGCATATTGTCATCATCGTGCTTGTGCGGAGGGTAGCTTGCCCATTGACCGCCCTTAACGTATGCTTCGCCAATGTATATGATATCAGCATCTACTCTCTCATCAAGAATAAAGTGAGCCTGTCTCTGCCAGCCCGGCTTGCCCATATCTTTGATTACAACATCCTCAGGATTAATGAGAGCACTCTCGTGGTCAGCCTTTGAAGGTGACTTACATACAGCGATTGATACTTCACCGTTTCCGACAATAGTAAATTCTTTATTGCGAGGAACATAAACGCAGGTAGCAGGACCATCAAAAACAGTTTCACGCTTACCTATGTTCTTATACTCAAAGCCGTCACCTGTTACTGTACATTTACCGCCTAAAATAAGCAGACCATACTCTTTGTCCTTTTCGTTGTACTTTTTCTGCTCGCCGTCTGCAAGTTTTACCATATCGATTTCAACGAGCTTACAACTGCTGTTTTCCTTAGTGATAATCTCTGATTTACCATATTTCTTATTCCAAGTTTTCTTTAAATTCATTACTTCCACGCTCCTTTAAAAATTTAATTGTTTCTTCATAGCTCGGCACGCCTTCTCTTGCACCTATCTTTGTGCATTTAAGGGCAGATACCGCACTTGAGAATACACACGCTTTATTATAACTCATTTTTTCTGTAATTGCAAATGCAAATGCTCCGTGAAAAACATCCCCTGAGCCGTTTGAATCGACAGCCTCCACCAAAAACGAAGGATAACTTTTTACAGCTTCGCCGTCGTATATAATTCCGCCCTTTTTACCTTGAGTGATAACCACTACCTCGGGAGAATATTTTTCATAAAGAATTTTCGCCGCTTCCTCCGCTGTACTTGCACCTGTATGACCAAGGGAAAACTCCTCTGACGGAATTAATATGTCCGCATAAGGCAAGAGGCGTTCTACCCCCTCATACAGTCCGCCTGCATCATACAGAACCTTTGTGTTATTTGCTTTTGCTATTTTTGCACCTTCGATTGCGGCTTCCATATCGTTGCCGTCAACCATTAAGATTTCAGCATTGGCTATTGCCTGTGCCATATTTTCGTCGATTTCTGTGGGCGGAACATTACCGCGATAGAATACGCAGGTTCTTGATGTTGTATCCTGTGCCAGCCATATACAAGAACAGAATGTGTCATATCCCGACTTAATGTTTATATACTCAGTATCAACGCCGTACTTCTCGAAATCTTCTTTTAAGAATTTTGCACCATTATCATCGCTGATATTTCCGATAAAAGCACAGCTTCCGCCCAGCTTTGATGCCGCAACAAGTCCTGTTGCACAAGGTCCGCCGCCGCTGGCCTTAACTGTATTAGCACGCATTTTTGTGTCCTCTGTGGGATATGTGTCAACAGTATAAAGTGTATCAAACACATTTGCGCCTATTCCCACAATCTTATTTTCTCTCATAACATCACCCGAATTTATACTCGAAAGTGAGTAAACACATATATGCTTACTCACTTTCATTTTTATACCTTATGCCTTGTTTTCAGCACCCAACAGCTTAATCTTACTCATTGCAAAATTCTTAACGCCCTTGATAGCATCTTTCATAAACATATCTATTGCAATTTTATCTCTTGATGTATCAAATACTGTATCAAGGAAGGAATAACACAAGTCAGTACCGAAGTTGATTTTTCTGATACCAGCCTTGATTGCTGCCTGTATCTCTTCATCAGGAACACCACTGCCGCCGTGAAGAACTACTGCGGCATCTATTGCATCGTGAATTTCTGCAATTCTGTCGATTGCAAGCTTTGGTGCCTGCTTATATCTTCCGTGAGCAGTACCTACCATAACAGCAAGAGCCGCAACGCCTGTTTCATCAACAAATCTCTTTGCATCCTCAACAGTTGTGTACTCGGTTGTCTGCTCATCACCGGCACTTGCCATACCTACGTGACCAAGCTCACCCTCTACTGCTACTCCGATAGCAGAACACATATCTACTATCTTCTTTGTTTCAGCGATATTTTCATCAAACGAAAGTAATGACTTATCAATCATTATACCTGTTGTGCCATATCTCAAAGCACGTACAACCTCTGTCTCGCCTGCACCGTGGTCTAAGTGATAGCACACAGGAACCTTAGCCTTTTCTGCAGCCGCAAGAATAATCGGAGCCACATAGTAGCCTTCTTCGTTTGTGAAAAGTCTTGAATAATTTTGCATTATAATGGGTGCGTTGAGTTCTTCAGCAGCCTCTATAACTCCCATTACTGTTTCCATATTGTAGACATTGAATGCGGGAATAGCAAAATTGCCTTTTTCCGCCATATCCAAAATCTCTTTAAATCCTATAAGCATTTAAGCACAGCCTCCTCAATTGTAACAAGCTCAATAGAACCATCATTTGTTTCATTTAAGAGTGCATACTCAGCAGGAGATGCAGTAACAAGAACCTTTGCATCTACGTTCTTTGCATTTATCCATCTGCTGAGGGCAACCTCCTGCATAACCTTCGGCATATATTCGTTCATAACGAGGTTACCTGCAAGCATTGTATCCTTTCTGCTCAAAAGCATCTCTTTAACTTCACCGCAAGCTGAAAGTATTTCTCTTGCAGGCTCGGTTTCCTCTAAATCTCTTGCAAGAAGTGCAGGGTCTTGGAATGTCAATACCTTGTCAGACTTCTTAACTGAGAGCTTGCCATCCTTTATAAGTCCTGCAACAAATGAAGTAAATGTAACAACCTGTGCATCTAAGTTAATGCCATATTCCTTGTATTCTCTTAAGAATACCTTTGCATCTGCAGGGTCATAGCATACAACAGTCTTTGCACCCATCTTGTTTAATACATCAGCAGTTTCGGTCATTGTCTTCTTTGCTTCATCAGCAGCACCGATTAAGAAGTCAAGATCATAGCCTGAATTTGGCTCATACTTGTTTACTGTAAAGTTAACATTTGCCTTTTTGAGAAGTTCAACTGCCATTGCAGCCTTTTCAGGAGTCTTATATGCACCGTCTTTACCTATAAAGAGGACAACTTCTGCTGTCTCAGGCAAATCTTTGATTGCATCTTTAAGTACGCCGTCAATTTCCTTTAATCCGTAAATATTACCGCTGTTTTCGATATTGTCGATAAGCTTTTCTACATAAGCAGGCATCTTGCCGTCAAGAGCAGCACCAAGACGTGCTTCCTTTGTGAACATTACAGGGTCCCAACCTGTTACGCAGTCCTTCATACAACCGCCGCAGAGTGAACATTCATAAACATTGTTTATAATATCCTCTGAATATTCGATTGCATCACGTGCAACAAGTGACAAGCCTAAAGCTCTTGCTCTTGCTGTGTTTCTCTCTAAACCTGTGGCATTTCCGATAGGACATACGTGATGGCACATCCAACAAAAACGACAACTATCAATATGTTCTTTTGATTTTTGTGAAAATTGCATTATTGTTACCTCCTTATTATAATCCAAGCTTAAACGGATTCATTATGCCGTTGGGGTCAAGCTGCTTCTTGATACCCTCAAACACCTGCATTGCCGGTCCGTACTGCTCTTTCATAAGTCTACCGAGTTTGATACCT
Organism: uncultured Ruminococcus sp.; assembly: GCA_902760955.1. GTDB lineage: Bacteria > Bacillota > Clostridia > Monoglobales > Monoglobaceae > UMGS1820. Next base: position 13,559 of record CACWIG010000017.1, read on the forward strand.
ACACCGTGGTGGTCGTTTACAACACCGCCGTTAGCCAATGCTGTTCTAACACCGCAATTCCATATTTCCTGATGAAGTCTGAATGCTTCGTGAGGATCCTGAGGTACATCTTTGCCGTCTACGATAAATCTGTCGTAAATCATACAACCCCATTCATACCAATGAGAGAAGTGAGCAATAAATCTTGCCTGTGGGAAGTTTGTTTCGATTGCTTCCTTCATTGCCCAATAAATCTTTTCAATCTTGTCATAAGGTGCGATAGTATCCATTGTACCGAAGCACTGAGGAATATCCATCATATGACCAGGATAGAAGAATGTAATCTTTTCCTTCCACCACTTTTCGCCGTATTCGCTTCCAAGGTCTTCTGCGCCGTATTTGCCGAAGGTTTCAAGCAATATCTTCATTTCCAGGTCTGCCATTTCCTTAACACCTTCAATTGCGATGTTCATAAATGCGCCCTTCTTTTCAACACCTACAATCTTCTTGATAAGTGTCGCAGTTTCAGCCTCGTCATAAAGACGCATAACTGATGGCTTAAACTTCTGCAAAAGCTCACGGCCCGCATTAAATGCATCTGTCATATTGTGGAACAAAAATCCTCTGAACTGTCTTGACTCAGGCTGTTCGTAAATTCTCATCTGTGCCTTTGTCATAACGCCCAAGGTGCCCTCAGAACCAATGAAAATCTGGTTCAGGTCAGGACCTGCCGCGTGCTTAGGTGCAGGAGAAGTTTCGATAATATCACCATTAGGAAGAACAACCTCCATCTGCAGAACCATATCATCAATCTTGCCGTACTTTGTAGAAGATACGCCTATACCTCTGTGTGCAAGGAAACCACCTACTGTTGAGCAAGTGAGTGATGAAGGATAGTGCATTGTTGCGTAACCCTTTTCGTTTGCAGCCCATTCAATATGCTTGTATATTGAACCTGTACCGCACTCTATGTACATACCCTGCTCGTTTACATCATAAATTTTGTTCATTCTCTTGGTATCCAATACTATACCGCCGCAAACAGGAATTGCACCACCCTGTGTACCGCCACCTGCACCCCAAGTAGTAACGGGAATTTTGTAGTAGTTAGCAATCTTTAATACTGCAGAAGTCTCTTTAGCATCCTTAGGAGCAACTATAAAGTCACCCTCAGGCATTCTAAGGCCTCTGTCTGCCCACATTCTTGAAAGCCAGAAATAGTCAACGCTGTGTGTTATTTTGTCGATAGCTCTCGTGGAACAATTTTCTTTTCCAACCGCATCCTCAAGCTCGGTTGCAATTACATCAAATAAAAAATCTGTCATTGTTTCCATCTCCTTATATTATATAAATTTTAATTTTATTACTTTGTAAGTTTTGCAATATGTCGAACACGCCGTCCCCTACAATACTGCAAAGGAACCAAAAAACCGAAATAATTTTTTCCTTACAGTTGGGCATCAGGGCTCCCAAAAAATCGAGAATTGATTCGAGATTTTTTGGGAAAGAGGAGCCACAGCGGAACAAGTGACGATGCGAATATAATGAGCATCAACCAAGTGTAGCAAGTGGCGACGATGGCTTTGGGCAATTATTAAATAAAATTATTTCGGATTTGGTGCAATCAAATACTTTTAATCTATTGAATCAACCTTAAGATTCGGGAAGTATTTGCAGAACTCTTCAATCTCTTTTCTGTAATCACCCTCGATTTCAACAAAATGGTGAATATATGGTCCGTCAAGTAAGCGGTCCTCAACCTTCTGCAAATCTTCAAATTCAGCCCAAATATATGTACCGTGAGTCTGCGGTCCCTCAGTTGTATCAGCCACAAGCGGTAAAATCATATAGTTACCGCTCTCCTGGTCCATACGCACTACTGTGTATGTGCCGTCTTTTCCTCTGAACCACGAACGCTGATTTACAAGTCTTGCCTCAGAGTCAATACCGCTTTCCGCCTTCTGAGAGAGCGGGAAAGGTCCGCAATGCCACAAAAGCTCTGCATTTTTGTTCTCAGGGTGACGAACAGTAAACTCCCCGAACAAAGGTTTGCCCTTACCGAGAGTTGCACACTTCATAAGTGCCATTGTCATAGTACAGTGCATATCACTCTCACAGGAGATAAGGTATCCCATATCATTGAGTATACCGTAAACCGTACAAGGTGCAAGCCCGTCAAACATAATCGGAGTTGCTGTCCAACATTCTGCTGAAATTGCATCAAGATTAAATTCCTCAAAAAGACGCTTATACATAACAACCATTGCTGCCATACGTTCTATGTACTGTGGTGTCAACTCATCAAGAGTATAATTGTTTCTGATATAATCTTCAATTTCAGCAACCTCAGCAGGCTTTTCTGAAAGGACTGCGTTCATTCTCTGTTCAATAATAGCAAAGTTGACAGGTACAATCTTTACACCAAACTTTTCCATCAGTTCACCCTCGTTCCAGATTACCGAGAAGAAAGGTGCAGGGCGAGTTCCCACCTGACCGATACGCATACCGCTGAAGTTTTTAACCATACAAACAACTCTGACAAAGCTGTCAAAGCCTTCCTTAAATTCATCACTTTCTACACGGCAGCACGGCAAATGAGAAAACGGAATGTGAAATCTCTGCATCTGACGTGACACACCAAAAAGACCACACTGTGAATCGGTAGGTCTCATTCCGTCTACATAATATTCATCATCAAGGGGAGCCCACAAAAGCACAGGCTTACCGAGAGCCTTTGCTATATCAGCCGCCGCCTCCTCGTTGCCGAAATTACAGTTTATTATAAAAACTGCATCAACATCACTATCTTTAAAACGCTCAATAATGTCTGCGGCAGAAGCATCATCATAAATCAAGTCCCTATGTCCCAACCCCTTTGAATCTACAAATGATACATTTTCGCTTGTAAAGTTATCTTCGATATACTTTACAAAGCGTTCTCCTCTCTGCTCCGCTGAATACCAAGTAAGAAATGTTCCCTTAGGTCTGTCTGTTGTGTTTCGACGCATAGGAACAAGTCCGATTTTTACTTTATACTCTAACATACTATACCTCCTCACACGAAATTTTGAAAATTATTTTTATTTTTTCGTTCATTTTTCAAATTTATTATATACCATAATGAAAAATTTTTCAATACATTTTTTAAAAATTTTATACAATTTTTAAAAATTTTTATTAGTACATTTTACCCATTTGTAATAAATGAGATACGTTTCATATTCGTAGTGGCCTATGTTTTGCCCTCCTTGTATTGTAGGGCAGGGGCTTGCTCCTGCCGAATTTGTAGGGGACGATGCCCACATCGTCCCGTAACATATGAAAAATTATGCAACAAATTACGTCTTTGACAAATTACGTAATCTATAACGTTGTAGGGTTCGGCGTCCTCGACGAACCGCAAAAAACCTGCAATTGTGCTATTAATTATATGTCGATAGAACATACACGGGACGTCGAGGACGCCGTCCCCTACAATGCCTAAAGGAGCCTGTTACCAATCTCTCTCGGGACGTCGAGGACGCCGTCCCCTACAGATGCGGCAGGAGCAAGCCCCTGCCCTACAATACGTAAAAATTATATTTTATGTATTGTATTTTTAAATATTATGTGCTATAATAACTATGCCAAACTAATTTAATATGTTTATTATCCTATAACACAATTGTCTATTTTTATTTTTAAAACCATTCGGAAGTAATTTGATAAAAATGCAAATTCCCTTCTGAATGGTGTGTTATTCACATATATTTAATTAGTTTGGCGACTATCGGAGTTTGCGTTTTTTGTGCGTCTGCTTCGGTGGGCGCACTTTTTATTTATGAAGGAGATTATTATGCCTGATTACAAAAAACTTTATCTATCCCTATTTAATGACGTATCCGATGTTATCAAAAACCTTCAAAAGGTTCAGCAAGAGTCGGAGGATAGATATCTATCCTCTTGCGAAGATGAAGGTGACGAAACACAAAAGCGTGCACCTCTTACACTCCACACCACCTCACAGAGAAACAAAAAATAAGCTGTGCGGACTTTAATCTCTGCACAGCTTATTGAATTTACATACTTTTCTGCAATCGTCCTACCCGATACTATTCAGCGTCAGGGTCATCACCTGAGGAGTTTATTTTGTTATTGTTTTTGTTCTTATTATGGTTATGGTTGTGATTGTTGTTTTTATTATACTTTCTTCTTTTATTGTTGTTCTTCTTATGTGGCTTTTGTTCCTGAACATTCTCAACAACAGCATCTTCGGCAATAATATCTTCTTTAATCACTTCCTCCAAGCCCTCTGCCTCAATGCTTATATCTTCATCATCTTCAATCTTTTCTTTTTTGCCGCCCTTTACCTTAAAGTCGCCCAGCTTGTATGTTTCCATTTTAAAGCCGTCACCATTTTCAAACTTAACTTTAATCTGACCTTTTAAGGTTTCTACATCAGCAACAACGCCAACGCCGTCAGCAGTTTCAACAGTTTCACCTCTGCGAGGCAACTTCTTTAACATATCATCATAAGCATTTTGCTCGTATTGAAGACAACACATAAGTCGTCCGCAGGTACCTGAAATCTTTGCAGGATTGAGGGATAGACCTTGCTCCTTAGACATTTTGATTGAAACAGGTCTGAAGTCGTCCAAAAAACTTCCGCAACAGAGATATCTGCCGCATATGCCGTAACTTCCCAGCAGTCTCGCTTCATCACGAACACCAATCTGCCTGAGTTCAATTCTTGTATGGAATATGCCTGCCAAAGCTTTTACAAGTTCACGGAAGTCCACTCTGCCGTCTGCGGTAAAGTAGAACAAAATTTTGCTCCTGTCAAATGTGTATTCAACATCAACAAGCTTCATTTCTATTTTAAATTCACGGATTTTCTCAGCCGCAATTTTAAAGGCCTCTTTCTCCATCTGCTTGTTTTCGTCAACCTGACGGAAGTCCTCCTCCGTTGCTATTCTGACAATATCACGCAAAGGAGGTACGATTTCAGAGTCGTCAACCTCTTTGTTTGCAATAACAACACGTCCCATTTCCATTCCTCTTGCAGTTTCGACAAGGACCTTTATTCCTACGTCAATTTTCTGACCCTTAGGACTGAAATAATAAATTTTTCCTGCGTTACTAAAACGCACTCCTATAATTTCTACCATTTATTTCCTCCCAATATTCCGTTGCCATACATTGCACGGCTATCGGATAATTAGCATTCCGTTTAACAGCAAGCGTATACTTGATAATTATTTCTCCAAAGTTGTATGCGGCTTGCTTTGTGACAGCTGATGCAAACTTTTTCAAGTCATCACCCTTGTCCGCATTTATTATATCACAATTTCCGTCATATTTCAAATGTAATATATCAGATGACCATTCCGCCATAATTTCTGATATCAAGCCAAACGATGTTTTATTCTGTTTTAAAAACTTTATAAAATCATACAAGGCAATATGTCCGCCCTTACACATATTCATCAAATGCATTATAACATCATTGCGAATCTCCGCCGCGTCGCCGTCCTCCAGCAAAAGCAAGGCGCGGCCTATACTTCCTCCGCTCATAACAGAAATTGTTTTTGCTGTTTCCGCATCTGTATTCTTTTCTTCAATAAGATACTTTTCCACGTCACTTCTGTCTAATGGGTGGAACTTCACCAAGACCGCACGTGAGCGGATAGTCTGTAACAGCGAATTTGCATTCTCGGCAATTAATATGATAGTGCAATATTCAGGCGGTTCCTCGAACACCTTTAACAAACTGTTTTGTGCCGTAGGCTGCATACTGTCGGCATTTGGAATAATATATATCTTTCTTTGGGACAAATACGGCTTGATATATACATCAGACTTCATTGCCCTGATTGTGTCTACCAAAATATTTTTTTGAGTCTTTTGTGAGTCATACAACTCGTTTGTGACAACAGTTATATCGGGATTATTTTCTGCCGAATACTTTTTGTCTGCCCCTGCGATTTCCTCAGCAAAGGCTTTTGCAAGGGACAGACGGCCAACACCTGACATACCCTCAAAAATATATGCGTGGCTGATTTTTCCGCAATTTATAGACTCTTGTAATATTTTTTTGACATCAGTATGTCCGATTACACCATTCATACCCAATGACAACATCTCCCAACTATTCCGCACAATAAGCACCATTCCCCGACTGATAAATACAGTCGGGGATATTATTACCTGTTTATTTTCTTCACAGAATTAAAACTTTATACCTTTTCTGATATACTCAACAAGGTCATCAATCTTAACTCTTTCCTGTTCCATAGAATCACGATGACGAATTGTAACACTTCCGTCTTCCTCTGAGTCAAAGTCATATGTTATGCAGTAAGGTGTACCGATTTCGTCCTGTCTGCGATAACGCTTACCGATACTGCCTGCCTCGTCAAACTCACACATAAACTCTGATGCGAGCATTGAATATACCTCACGTGCCTTGTCTGACAACTTCTTAGACAACGGCAATACAGCAGCCTTTATCGGTGCAAGTGCAGGGTGAAAGTGCATAACCGTACGAACGTCATTCTTCTCTGCATCTATCACTTCTTCATCATATGCCTCAACCAAGAAGGCAAGGGCTACACGGTCTGCACCCAAAGATGGCTCAATGCAGTAAGGGATATACTTTTCGCCTGTTTCAGTGTCGGTGTATTCAAGTTTTTCACCGCTGAACTCACTGTGCTGTTTAAGGTCAAAGTCAGTTCTGTCGGCAATTCCCCAAAGCTCTCCCCAACCGAACGGGAACATAAACTCGATATCAGTTGTTGCGTTACTGTAATGAGAAAGTTCCTCTTGCTCGTGGTCACGCAATTTGATATTTTCCTCTGCTATACCAAGTGACAGCAAGAAGTTCTTGCAATAGTCCTTCCAATATGAGAACCACTCAAGGTCGGTGCCTGGCTTACAGAAGAACTCAAGCTCCATCTGTTCAAACTCACGGGTTCTGAAGGTAAAGTTACCAGGGGTTATCTCGTTTCTGAATGACTTACCCACCTGACCGATACCAAATGGTATCTTCTTTCTTGATGTACGCTGAACATTCTTGAAGTTTACAAATATACCCTGTGCTGTTTCGGGGCGTAAGTAAATTTCATTTTTACTATCCTCTGTTACACCCTGGAAGGTTTTAAACATAAGATTAAATTTACGAATATCAGTAAAATTGTGCTTTCCGCATTCAGGACATTTGAGGTCGTTATCCTCAATATACTGCATCATTTTCTCATCAGACCAACCATCTGCTGAAACCCCTGCGGCATCTTCGATTAACTTATCCGCTCTGAAACGAGCCTTACACTCTTTACAATCCATAAGAGGATCAGAAAAACCGCCTACGTGACCTGATGCAACCCAGGTTTTAGGATTCATTAATATAGCGGCATCCAAGCCTACATTATACGGGCTTTCTGCTATAAACTTTTTCCACCAGGCACGCTTAACATTGTTCTTAAACTCAACACCTAACGGACCGTAATCCCAGGTATTTGCCAATCCGCCGTATATTTCAGAACCAGGATATATAAATCCGCGGCCTTTACACAACGCAACTATTTTATCCATAGTTTTTTCTGTATTCTGCATATATTTCTCAACCTTTCTGCTCCCGCAGGGCGGGCTTTATTGTTATAGTATAATACATTATTGATATAATTTCAAGACTATTATTTCATTAACTGCGAAATTCTGTATATAAACAATGCAACTTCCACACGACTTGCGTATTCATTTGGCTTTATGCTATTGTCACCATAACCGCTCATCAACCCCTTGTCAATACAAGCCGCCATTGCTTCACGTGCGTAAAAATATATTTCATCTGCGTCAACAAACTTATTTAATACAGTTGTGTTAGGTATCGTTGTTAAAAGTCCCTCTTTTGCTAACACTCTGTATGCCAATGTCGCCATATCCTGACGTTTGATTTTCGCATCAGGGTCAAAACAATTATCGCCTACACCCGACGCAATACCAAGTTCCTTAGCCATTCCTATCTCATTGTAATAGTATTTATCGGGGTAAACATCTGCAAAATTTTCGGAAAATGTTGCTGTCTTGCCTAAAACTCTTAACAACAGAACTGTATTGTCAGCTCTTGTTATCTTAGAATCAGGGTCAAACTCTGTTTCGCTGCGACCCTTGATTATTCCCTTTGATGCAAGGTCATTGACTGCATCCATTGCCCACCAATAATTATCCATATCGGTGAACTTGTTTTTATAATTTTCATCTGCCGTTGCCTGACCGCCTGTGTTAGACATTCCGTCATTTATGGCAGGAACACTGTCTTCTTCGTTGCTGACATCATTATTTACCTGAACAGCTCCGCTCGGTGCCTTTTTATCACTGCTGTTTACTTCCTGCATCAAAGCATATATAGAACCGTTTTCGATAAAATCATTATATGTAAAGCAACAGTAACCGCTTATGTTTGGATTGTTTCTTCCGTCTGCTATGTGTGTTCTCAGCTCATTTGTTCCTGCCTCACCTTTCCACGCAGGAAGTGTACTTGACGTCGTTCTGTAAGCGCCCTCACCGATATAAAGTCTTACATCTGTGTCACTTACAACGTCAGACCACCAATTACACAATACTGTATAATCTGCAATCTCATAGCCTATATTCCAATAAATTTGTGGCATAATATAGTCAACCCAACCATTTTTAACCCACGCTCTTGAGTCCGCATATATAGTGGAGTATGAACCGCCGCCTCTTGTGTCGCTCCCCTCTGCCATCTCGTCTTTATTTGCCCAAATACCTCTTGGACTTATACCGAACTGTATTGACGGCTTTACTGAATGCAATCTCTCGTCAAGGGTTTGAACCAGCTTATTAACATTTGCCCTTCTCCAATCGGCTTTGTTGGGATATTCCTCTTTATAGAATGAGTATGTTGTATCATCATTAAATGAGGCATCAGGATAGAAATAGTCGTCCATATGTATTCCGTCAACATCATAATTTTCAACGATTTCAACCGCTCCGTTTACAATTAATTCTATTGACGCACTATCACCCGGGTTGTAATACATTTTGCCATTGCTGTCTGTTAAGACAAGTCCAGGATTTAATACCGCAGGATTGTTGCTTGCAAGCTTGTCATTATCGGAGGACGAATTTGTTATTCTGTACGGATTAATCCAAGCGTGGAGCTGTATACCCCTATTGTGTGCTTCCTCTATCGCAAACTGCAACGGGTCAAAGTCGTTATCGGGTGCAACGCCTTGAGTGCCTGTCAAATACTTTGACCAAGGGAATATGGACGAATTATAAAATGCGTCACCGCAAGGTCTTACCTGCAAGAACACAGCATTGAACCCCATACTCTTACAGTTATCCAAAATTTCAATCATCTCACTTTTAAGTGTTTCTGAATTTGTTGTCTGCCTTGACGGATAATCTATGTTTGCAACGGTAGACACCCAAACTCCTCTGAGTTCAGTATCCTCCTCTGCACGCACGTTTACTCCCTCAGGAATATAAAAGGCTGCCGAAGAGATTACCGCACATAAAACCATAGCTAAAACTCTCAGCATAAATCCTTTACTGTTCTTCATAATTTCATTCATCCTTTCTGTACGTAGTTTGGATTGGACATCCATATTAAATATTTATGAAACCAAATAACTATTATTACATATACAAGTGATTTGTCCTGCATAAAGGCATTATTATAAAGCATTATATCACACTTTTTGGTGAAATTCAAATTAAAATGTTGTTACAATGCAGACAAAACCGCTTATAACAAGGAAAATCAATATTTTATTTGACTTTTTTTTGATTTTATTGTATACTGTTAGGCAGTATTTACTATATTGCAGTGAGGCGGTGAACAATATTGGATTACGCATCAGTTACAAAGCAAGGCGAAAAGGGATATAATACTGATTATCTCACAGTTTTCAAAGATGAAAGCAGCTATTGCTTTGCGCTTGCAGACGGCCGCGAAACACCTATTGCAGCCGAAATTGCTGTTCAATCTGTAATTGGTGACTTTAAATCTTCAGGTATAATAACCAAGACCTCTGTTCCCGACTTCTTTAGCAACGCAAGTCAAAAAATAGATAATTACGAACTTCCCGTACGTGCGTGTATGTCCTTTATGCTGACAGACGGCTCTGTTGCGGTTTGGGGCAATATAGGCGACTGCCGTATTTATCTTTTGCGTGATAAACTTTTGTATGAAATCACACCTGACCACAGCAGTGCTTATGCATTATACGAGGCAGGCGAAATCAGATATCCTAAAATAAGACGTCAAAACACAAGATACAACCTTACTCGTATGCTGGGAAAGGGACTTGATTCAACACCCGACTACTCTCAGCCCGAGGTGTTGCGACCAGGGGACAGCTTTCTTATATGCTCTGACGGCTTTTGGGAAAACATCCACGAGCGTCAGGTAGAAAAAACCTTAAAGCGTTCTTCAGGTGCTCAGGATTGGCTCAGCAGAATGGTTACAATAGTTGAAAAAAATATTACTCATAAAAAGTACACAAGGTTTCGGGATTCATACTCAGCTATTACGATTAATGTATAGTATTAAAATGCAAAGAAAGGCATTGGTAACTTAATATGAAAAAAAGATTTTGTATCACACTTACAGCACTTATGGCTGTATTTACAAGCGTAATGTCTGTTTACGGAGTAAACGAGGACTCTTCTTCGGTAACAATCAGCCAAATCGAAGTTGTTGACTACGTCTTATATGCAGGTGCGGCACTGTTTTTGCTTGGAATGATATTTATTCTCCTTGCTCTGTTTTTAAAACAATCAAACAAAACAACACTTTCCGAGAATGAACCTGAGCCTTTATATGATGAAAACATCTCTGATGCTCCGCAAGCCGATACAGAGGACACCTTAGATGAAGCCGATGACACAGAGATTACCGATGATGACAGTAATGATGACAATATAGAAGAAATTGAGGACGAAAATCTTGCCGAAGCAGACGACACGCCCGAAGAACAAGATGATACGAATACAGATGATATTCCCGAAGATATAGAAGAAATCGCAGAACCTGAGATTACGGAGCCAGAGATTATTGAACCTGAGGTTGTTGAGCCTGAACTTCCGTCTATCAGAATTACATTTACGGGAACAAACAATCCCGATTTGAAAATTCTTGAATTTAAAGATTCGGCAACTATCGGAAGAAAGTCAACCAACGATTTAATGATTTCCGACAACGCTGTATCAGGCATTCATTGTAAAGTATATTATGAAAATGATGAAGTTTATATCGAAGATTTAGGTTCTACAAACGGAACAATCTTAAACGGCGAAAGCATAACGAAAGAAGTTTTAAAATCTGACGATTTGCTGGTTCTGGGCAAAAAGCAGTACAAAATAAACATCTCACAAAGCGATTTATAAAATACAGAACTTATAGAAAAAGGCCTCATCTTTGAGGTCTTTTTTATTTCGGCAGGAGCAAGCCCCTGCCCTACAATTTAAACTTATTGGTTCCGTAGCAAAGTCATTGCATTATTGTACAAAATTTTTAAATTTTCAAAAATTTTATTTAAAAATATATAGACAATTAACAAAAGATATATTATAATTCTATTATACATATATTATATTGACCCAATGAAATATAAATCTTATAAGGAGAAGTACAATGAAAACAGAACTTTTAATTATGGCTGCAGGTATGGGAAGCCGTTTTGGAGGTTTAAAACAGATAGAGCCCCTCGGCCCCAATGGTGAGATTATTCTTGATTTTTCAGTTTATGACGCTGTTAAAGCAGGCTTTAACAAAGTTGTATTTGTTATTAAAAAGGAAATCGAAAAAGATTTCCGTGCCGCTTGCGGAAAGCGTATCGAAAAAATGATTGATGTTGACTACGCTTTTCAAGAAAAAGATGACCTGCCTGACGGCTTTACTCTGCCTGAGACTCGCGAAAAACCCTGGGGAACAGGGCAGGCAGTTTTATCCGCCAGGAACATAATAACATCTTCCTTTGCCGTAATCAATGCGGACGACTACTACGGCAGAGAATCATTTGAGATTATACATAACCATCTTATATCCGACAGCGAAATGTGTATGGTTGGCTATAAACTCGGAAACACAATCACCGATAATGGTACAGTTACACGCGGAATATGTGAAACCGAAAACGGATACTTAACTAAGATAACCGAATGCGGCGGTCTTGACAAAAACTCAGAATATCCTATGGACACTATTGTTTCTATGAATATGTGGGGATTGGATACAGGAGTATTCGATTTTCTGGAAGAGCAATTTCCATTATTCTTAAAAGAGAATATAAATGAACCTAAAAAAGAGTTTTTGCTTCCCACCGTATTAAACGACAGAATGAATAAAGATAACAAAAAAATCAAGGTTTTAAGCACAGACTCTCAATGGTACGGCGTTACATACCGCGAGGACTCTCCAGGCGTTTCTGCCGCAATGCAGGAATTTATCAGCAAAGGAATGTACAACTTTAAATAAGCCAATAAAAAGGGCTGTTAAAAAAGTAATTTTCGGGACGTCGAGGACGCCGTCCCCTACAATATATTTTGTATAATGGTTAAATATAATACAAAATGTAGGGGTTGGCAGATTCCGACAAACCGATATGTTTGACTTTTTTAACAGCCTCAATCTGTTTATTCTTCTCCGTTTTTATTACTATCTTCCTCTTCTTCCTCATCAGGAAGTACAGTAACAATTGCCTTTTCTATTCTGTGGTCTATTACAGATGTAACCTTTATTATCATTCTGTTTGTTTCAATCTGCAACATCTCACCATCGGCAGGTATTGTTTGAATTTCGTTTAAAATAAAGCCTGCAAAGGTATTATAGTCACCATCTTCTATTTTAACGCCTAATTCCTCTTCAACACATTCAATATCCGTACCGCCGTATACGAGCCATCTGTCATCGCCAATCTTTTTGATGCTCTCGTCCTCCATTATCTCAGGCTCGTCATATTCGCTGTATAGCTCACCTACAATTTCTTCTATCAAGTCCTCCTGGGTGACTATACCCTGAAAACCGCCGTATTCGTCCATAACAACGCCCATATGCTCATTCTCCCGTTGCATCTGCGACAACAGTTCATCAGCCTTTACAGTATCAGGTATAAAGTATACATCACGCATAATTTTTTTAATATCGGTATCGCCGTTTAATATAAGTCTGTAAAAGTCACGGCTTGTCACAACACCTATTACATTATCGACACTTTCATTGCAGACAGGGTATCTTGTATGATTGGTTTCATCGATAATTTTACGCCACTCATCAATTCCGTCTTCTAACCACAAGATAACAACTTCTTTCCTGTGTGTCATAATTTCCTCAACGGGCTTGTCGTTCATTTCAAAAATGTTGTGAATCATCTGCTTTTCGTCATCATCAATAGCACCGCTTTCGGAGCCGATATCAACCATCATTCTTATTTCTTCCTCGGTGACTTCTTCGCCTATATCCTCATTTTTAACACCGAATATATAAGAAATCGCTGTTCCGACAGCCACAAATGCAATTAGAAACGGCTTCATAATACTCGTTACAAACGTAGAGTATCCCGAAAGAGCCAACGCTATATTCTCTGCTGATTTTGCCGCAATTCTTTTGGGAACAAGAACAGCAAATACGCTATGTATTATCCATATAATAAGAACAATAACGAGCATAGTTAAAATATGTATCCACATTGATGAACCTGCTCTGCCTATAAAGCTGAAAATCGGGCTATACAACAGCAAAGCACCAAGAGCCGCAAAGGCAATATTCAACAGTATTGCAAACAAATCCATCCCGTCCATAACTGACGCAGAGCTTTTTTCCAAAAGCTTTAACAACCGTTTTGCTTTTTTATTACCATCCTCGGCAGTTTGTTTAAGCCAAGCATCACCTATAACAACATTTGCTGTTTTAGCGATTGTATTTAAAACAATCAGCACAAACAACACAACTGTAACTGTAAACAATAATCGGGGGGGCAATGAATCCAAAATTAATCAATTCCTTTCAATATGTTAATTTTTTTATTAATACTTTATTCTAAATAATCTTTAAGTTTTCTGCTTCTGCTTGGATGTCTGAGCTTACGAAGTGCCTTAGCCTCAATCTGACGTATACGCTCACGTGTTACATCAAATTCTTTGCCTACCTCTTCAAGAGTTCTCGCTCTGCCGTCGTCTAAGCCAAAACGCAATCTGAGCACCTTTTCTTCTCTTGGGGTAAGTGTGCTGAGAACATCAACAAGCTGTTCCTTAAGGAGTGTAGCCGTTGCGGCATCTGATGGTGCAGGTGCATCATCATCCTGTATAAAGTCACCCAAATGGCTGTCCTCTTCCTCACCTATTGGTGTTTCAAACGAAACAGGCTCCTGTGCGATTTTCATTATTTCGCCAACCTTGTCCACAGGCATATTAACTTCCTTTGCAATCTCCTCAGGCAGTGGGTCACGTCCCAACTCCTGCACAAGCTGACGTGATGCACGCACAAGTTTGTTTATGGTTTCTACCATATGAACGGGTATACGTATGGTTCTCGCCTGGTCAGCAATCGCTCTTGTAATCGCCTGACGTATCCACCAGGTTGCATAGGTACTGAACTTATATCCCTTGGTGTAGTCAAACTTGTCAACCGCCTTTATAAGTCCTAAGTTACCCTCCTGAATTAAATCAAGGAACAACATTCCTCTGCCAACATATCTTTTAGCAATACTTACAACCAATCTGAGATTTGCCTCTGCAAGCTTTTTCTTAGCCTCTCTGTCACCCTCTGACATTCTGCGTGCAAGCTCTGCTTCCTCCTCACCTGTCAAAAGGTCTACCTTACCGATTTCCTTCAGATACATACGAACAGGGTCATCCATACTGACACTGCTCGGAACAGACATATCATTGAGCTCTTCTTCTGTTATCTCAAGCTCGTCATCATCGGTTAAGTCAATATCATCATCGTCCTCTAAACTGCCTGAAATCTCTACACCGTGCTTTTCCAGGTATTCAAACATTTTTTCAATCTGGTCGGCATCAAGTTCTAATTCTTCAAGCTTATCATTTACCTCTTTATAGCTCAATATTCCCTTCTTTTTGCCTTCTTCAAGCAACAGTTGAATAACCTGCTTACGTGTCAATTTCTTTTGAGCCTTATTTTCTTCCATTCAAATCATCCTTTCAACTCTTATCGGCTAAATATATATTATCTACTTTTTGTTTGCTTTTTCTTTTAATAGCTTGTCCAACGCTGCCAAATCACCGTTTTCCATCATCTCTTCTTCCTTGATTTTATCCATTTCTCCCATTATTGTTTTAATGGGCTGAACACAAGCCTTTTTCTTATCCCTTGTATTCTTGTCATCAAGTAATATTTTTGCTATTCTTCCTCTTTTTTCAGGTTCAAACATCTCCAATATTTCATTAATATTTACAACATCATTATTTTCATACTGCCTAAATATAATTTCCGCTAACTCCCTGTGCATAGGGTCTGAAAAATTTTCTTCAGACATTCCGTTTTCAACGGCTATCTTATATACATCCCTCTCACAAAGCAGGTTCAGCACAAGCTGTTCAGCATTAAAAATTCTGACATCTATGTTTGTTCTGTTCAGCTCATTTTGTTTGCGGCGTTCAAGCTGTTGCAATCGTCTTTCTTCACTTAAATAAATATTTTTCCTGATTGCCTCTACAACGCTGTTTAACGCATTGGCAGATACACCCGACTTTTCCTCAACCCTTTTTAAATATATCTCATATTCCACAGGGCTTTTGATATCGGCTAATACCGCCGCCGCTCTTTCGGTAAACTCAATCCTTTGCTCAGGACTTGCAAACTCGTCCCTGTTAAGCAATTCACCTGTATATTCCTTTTGAATTTCGTCAATTCTATACTCAATCAAAGGCTTTGCGTTTTCTATTAAAACTTTAAACAAATCTCCGCCCTTGTTCCTGACAAATTCATCAGGGTCCTTGCCGTCAGTAACAGTTAAAACTTTAGTCTTTATTCCGTTTTTGCTCAGTATCTCTCCGGCACGGAGAGTTGCTTTTTTCCCTGCCTCGTCTGAGTCATAACACAGAATCGCCTTGCCGCCATATCTCTTGACAAGCTTTGCCTGCTCATCCGTAAAGGCGGTACCAAGGGAGGCAACTGCATTATTTATTCCCGCCTGATGCAGCGAAATAACGTCCATATATCCCTCCATTAACAAGAGGCTTCCCGAATTATCACTTTTTGCAAGGTTTAAACCAAATAAGTTTTCTTTCTTTTTAAAGACAATTGTTTCGGGGGAGTTAAGATATTTGCCCGTATGGCTGTTCTCTGTCATTATTCTTCCGCCAAAGCCTATTATATTGCCTTGAACATTTATTATGGGATACATTATTCTTCCGTCATAGAACGAATCATAATATGAGCCGTTATCTCTTATTTTAACAAGTCCTGCCTCATATATGTCGTGTTCCTTATAACCCTTATTCTTTAGGTATAGCAACAAATTATCCCAACCCTCAGGAGCATATCCCAAGCCAAACATCTTTATGGTGGAATTTTTTATTCCTCTGTTCTTTAAATACTTAAGAGCCTCAGTTCCCTTTTCACCTGCAAGATTTGAGTAAAAATATCTTGCGGCATCAGCATTAATCTTATAGATAAGCTGTTTTTTATCGGCAATATCCTTTGATTTGCCGTTGCTGTTCTTAAACTCAGGAATAGGAACCTTTGCTCTGTCGGCAAGAAGCTTGACAGCATCCATAAAATCAAGATGCTCCGCAGCCATAACAAAGTGTATAACATTGCCGCCAGCCCCACAGCCAAAGCAGTGAAAAACCTGTTTTTCAGGTGAGATTGAGAGCGAGGGTGACTTCTTGTCATTGTGCAATGGGCATAGAGCCGCATATCGGCTTCCCATACGCTTAGGTTTGGTGTATTCTGATATAACGTCTACAATATCATTTTTTTCAACTACTTCATCAATAAAGTCCTGAAAGTCAACACTTGCCACAAAATACACCCTCCTTTAATAATTTATAAATCCGAAATAATTTTATTGAATAATTGCCGTTGCCCACATCGTCCCAAATAGATTCCATTGTGTATTGTAGGGACGGCGTCCCCGACGTCCCGTAAAGGATTGCACAATATAGGTTTTCTGCGGTTCGTCGAGGACGCCGAACCCTACAATGTGATAGTTTACGCAATGAGGACTGATTTCGAATTTTGTGGAGAAATTTCCGCATTTTACAATCATCTATAAAAATATTTCTCTTAGATTAAAGTATTTCGACATAACTTTTTAATTTCCTCTTTTTTATCAAAATAACCACAACTATATTATTAAATTTTATTTGACAAATTATTGCTTTTATTATAAAGTATAAGTAACTGAGAGGATAAAATTATGATACAAAGTAAAATTCCGCTATCCATACGGCTAAAAAAAATATATGACATAATGCCCGAATGTAATTGCTTTGCAGATATAGGAACAGACCACGCATACCTGCCTGTGTATATGTGTGCTATGGGCAAATGCAAAACAGCAATCGCCTCTGACATCGTTTCGGGTCCCCTTGAGCGTGCAAATGCGACCATATTAAAATTCGGTATGAGTGATAAAATATCGGTAAGGTTAGGTCCGGGGGTTTCAACGCTGTCCTCAGATGAAGCAGATGTTGTTTCCATTGCAGGTATGGGAGGACTGATAATAGCACAGATTTTAGAACAAGGCAGATACGTATTAAAAAATGCAACAAAAATTATAGTACAGCCAATGACCGCAGTAGAAGACCTGCGTGAGTATCTGTATAAAAACAATTGGAACATAGAGCAAGAATATCTCGTAAAAGAAAATGATAAGCTTTATAACATTCTTTCAATCAGCTCATCAGACAGTAATACTGCTTTTGAGCCTGGTGATATTGATATTTTTATAGGCAGACACCTGATTGAAGATAAACCTGATTTATATAATGAATATTTAGAACGAAAAATATTTAAGCTTGACAAAATGATTGCAGGACTTAAAAAATCTTCTTCTGAAAATTCTGCGGATAAAATAAAAGAATGTGAAGTTTTGCTTAATAAAACAAAAACGCTATTGGAGGACTCAAAGAATGTATAAGGTAAAAACCGTTGCTGATGTAATCGAAGAATTAGCACCTAAGGACTTAGCCGAAAGCTGGGATAACGTGGGTTTAATGGTAGGCGATATGGAACAGAGTGTAAATAAAATATTCGTATGCCTTGATATAACATCTGAAAACGTGGCACAAGCAATATCAATCGGTGCCGATATGATTGTGTCACACCACCCTCTTATATTTTCGCCTATGAAACGTATTATCGAAAGTGATATATCAGGCAGTATTGTTCGTGCCCTTATTCAGAATAATATTTCTGCTTATTCTGCCCACACAAACCTTGACCACGCAACAGGCGGTACAAATGACGCATTGGCGTACAAATTGGGGCTTGAAAATGTAAGACGTTTTACCGACGAAGAATGTTGTGACGAATTCGGCAAACCAATATGCAATATTGGCAGAGTCGGCACTCTTGAATATCCAATGACAATAGAGGACTTTGTCAGCTACACTAAAAGCGTTTTGGGTTGCAGTTCGATAAAATATGTGGGTACCCCAGGTGACACAGTAACAACAATTGCAGTATGCTCAGGCTCAGGCGGTGACGGCATTTATTCTGCATATCACGCAGGTGCTGATGTGTATGTTACTGCCGATGTCCGTCATCACGAGGCACAGCTCGCCTTTGAGTTAGGATTAAATCTGATAGACGCAGGGCACTTTGAAACAGAAAATACAATATGTGAATTTATGAAGGAATACCTTGAAGAAAACCTACCTGGGATTTCGGTTGTTTCCTCAACGGCAGAGCCTTATTTAAAATAAAATAGATAACGGCAGGAGCAATCTCCTGCCGCTCAAACTGTCAAAAAACTTTATCTACTACAAGCTAATCTATTTAAAAACAATTGTATGGGACATCGTCCTCTTTTGTCCCACAAGCCGATTTACACGTTTGTAGGGGACGGCGTCCTCGACGTCCCGAAAAGTCCTTTGCATATTCGCAGGCGTTTCTGTGGGACGTCGAGGACGCCGTCCCCTACAATTTATTTTGTGTAGTTTTAAATATGATACAAGATGTAATGTTCCGTGATTCCCGACAAACCGCTATATCAGACTTTCTTAATAGCCTCTAATCGGCAGGAGCAATCT
>CACWIG010000018.1 GCA_902760955.1 uncultured Ruminococcus sp.
TTACTGTCATAGTGCAAGATTAATTATTGAACTTGATGGCTCACAACATTACGAGGAGAAAGGATTAATAAAAGATAAAATCAGGACAGAAAGAATTGAACAGCGAAATTTGATGGTTATTCGAATATCAAACAACGAAGTTAATAGAAATTTTGAGGGAGTATGTCAGTATATTGATATGATTATAAAAGAATCCCTCCGTCAGTCTACGACTGACACCTCCCTTTAGGCAAGGGAGGCTTTGAAAGAAAGTGCCTAAATGAAAATTTGTCGATAAATTCATTTACATATCGGGTGGTGAAATCTAATATTCACCGTTATCCTATCTTGACATATACACGTAAATGATATTATAATAAACAGATGGAAGGAATGATTGAAAATGAAAAAACTTATGCTTGGTAATGCCGCGGTTGCCCGTGGTGCATATGAGGCAGGTGTTTCTGTTGTTGCGTCTTATCCTGGAACGCCCAGCACAGAGATTACCGAAAATATTGTAAAATATGATGAAATTTACGCAGAATGGTCACCAAATGAAAAGGTTGCCGCAGAGGTTGCTATCGGAGCATCCATTGCAGGTGCAAGAAGTATGTCTTGTATGAAGCACGTTGGTTTAAATGTTATGGCTGACCCGATTTTTACAGTTAGCTATACAGGCGTAAATGGCGGCTTGGTGTTCTGCGTTGCCGACGACCCGGGAATGCACTCCTCTCAGAACGAGCAGGACTCAAGACATTATGCTGAGGCGTCTAAGATTGCTATGCTTGAGCCGTCTGATTCCTATGAATGTAAGGAATTTACCAAAAAGGCTTTTGAATTGAGCGAGAGGTTTGATACACCTGTGTTCATTCGTTTGTCTACAAGGGTGTCGCATTCACAGAGCCTTGTGGAAGAAGAGGAGCCAATAAAGCAGCCTTTAAAGCCCTATGAAAAAAATATTGATAAATATGTAATGATGCCTGCCAAGGCGATCAAACGACACGTTGTTGTAGAAAATCGTATTGCTGATTTGACAGCTTTTGCTGAGAATTGCGAATTTAATAATATAGAAGACAACGGAAGTAAAATCGGTGTTATTGCCGCAGGTATTTCGTATATGTATGCCAAAGAGGCATTGGACGACAGAGTTAATTATTTAAAACTCGGTATGGTTTATCCTCTGCCTGAAAAGTTAATACGTGATTTTGCGGACAAGTGTGATAAGGTATATGTAATAGAAGAACTTGACCCCATTCTTGAAAAGCATTGCAGAGCGTTAGGCATAGACGTAATAGGAAAAGAAAAGTTCACTTTGCTTGGTGAGTATACACCTGCTATGATTAAAAAGGCAGTATTTGACGAAGAGCCTGCGGAGTTTTGTGAAATCGGAGAAGAAATACCTGCAAGACCGCCTGTATTATGTGCAGGCTGTCCTCACAGAGGTACATTCTATGTGCTTAAAAAGTTGGGACTTTCAGTTGCAGGTGATATAGGCTGTTATACATTGGGGGCAATACCTCCTCTTGCAAGTGTTGACACTACAATTTGTATGGGAGCATCAATCAGTGCCGCTCTCGGTATGGCAAAAGCGAGAGGTGAGGAGTTTAACAAAAAGCTGGTGTCGGTTATCGGCGACTCCACTTTTATGCATTCGGGAATTACGGGATTGGTTGACATAGTTTATAACAAGGGTGCCAATACTGTTATTATTCTTGATAATTCCATTACGGGTATGACAGGACACCAGGACAACCCGACAACAGGTTACACAATCAGAGGAGAAGAAACAAAGCAGGTGAACCTTGTTGCGTTGTGCAAGTCGATAGGTGTGGGAAGTGTTGTTGTCGCTGACCCCTTTGATGTTAAGAATTTTGAAAAGGTAGTTAAAGCCGAAGTTGAGAAGGACGAGCCATCTGTTATTATCGCTCAAAGACCTTGTGCTTTGTTAAAGAGTGTTAAGTACACAGGCAAGTGCAAAATAAATGACAACTGCAAGAAGTGCAAAATGTGTATGAAGCTTGGCTGTCCCGCAATCTCTTTTGACGGCGAAAAAATTGTGATAGACGAAACCCTTTGCAATGGATGCGGACTTTGCTTCAATGTTTGTCCCTTCGGTGCAATGGAGAAAGGAGAGTAATTACAATGAATATTATGATTGTTGGCGTTGGCGGACAGGGAACGTTGCTTGCAAGCAGAATTCTCGGAAATACAGTTGTAAATGAAGGCTATGATGTTAAAGTGTCTGAGGTCCACGGTATGAGCCAAAGAGGAGGCAGTGTTGTTACATATGTTAAGTTCGGCGAGAAGGTATACTCTCCGATTATAGATAAGGGCGAGGCCGACATAATTCTTGCCTTTGAGATGCTTGAGGCATACAGAGCATTGCCGTTTTTGAAAAAGGGCGGAAAGATGCTTGTCAATACTCAGAATATGGACCCTATGCCCGTTATTACAGGTGCTATGGAATATCCTGAAAACATAGAAGAAAAACTTGCGAAAAAGGTTGATTTAACAACGGTTGATGCACTTAAGTATGCGACAGAAGCAGGAAATATCAAAGCCGTAAATGTTGTTCTGATAGGTGTTATGGCTAAAAACACTGATATTGCTTACGAAAAATGGGTTGAAACGATTAAGACTTCAACTCCTGCTAAGTTCCTTGATTCAAATCTGAAGGCCTTTGAACTTGGCTATAATCTGAAGTAATCTAAGGGGTGATACAGCAGATGTTAATTGACTTTCACACACATTGTTTTCCTGATAAAATTGCACCAAAAGCCCTTGAAAAGCTGGCATATTCTTCGGGAGGTATAGAATATTATACTGACGGAACCATAGGCGGACTGAAAAAATCTATGGGGGAGGAAGGTGTAGATGCGGCAGTTATTTTAAATATTGCCACAAATGAGCATCAGATGGAAAGTGTCAATAACTTTGCTGCCTCTGTAAATAATAATTCTGATATTTTCGCATTTGGCTCTGTTTACCCTGATGCAAAAAATGCATTGGACGAACTTGAGAGAATTAAAAGCCTGGGATTAAAGGGTGTGAAATTACATCCTGAATATCAGAAGTTTTATGTAGATGACGAAAAAATGAAGCCTATTTATAAAAAGATATCTCAGCTTGGACTTATCCTTGTGTTTCACGCAGGATATGATTATGGTGCTGAGTTGCCTTTTCACGGTCTGCCCACTAACTTTAAAAATGCATTAAAGTGGATAGATACCCCGACTGTTGCTGCTCATTGGGGCGGTATTGACTGCGGTATAGAGGTACTTGAAATGCTGTGCGGTACAGATTTATATTTTGATACGTCTTTTGGATATTGCCAAATGCCTCGTGAGATAGCAATGAAAATTATAGAAAAACACGGTGCTGATAAAATGCTGTTTGCTACCGATTCGCCTTGGCGTACAAGAGCGATGGAAAAGCGGTTTTTAAATACTCTTGAACTTTCGGACTCGGAATTAGATGCGATATACAACGGAAACGCAAAGAGGTTGCTTGGGATAAACCAATAAATTTAAAAATATAAAAAATTGTTGTTGACAAATGTATTTTGATGTGTTAAAATATATCGGTAAACCGCTCTGAAGAGGTTTGTATAAGAATATTATGATATTCACCTCAATGGCGAGTCTTGGGTAATAGGAGGAATTACAAAATGTACGCAATTATTGAAACAGGCGGTAAGCAGTACAAGGTAGAACAGGGCGATGTAGTTTTCATCGAAAAGCTCGGCGTTGAAGAAGGCGAAACCGTTACATTTGATAAGGTTCTTGCAATCGGCGGCGAAGATGCTAAATTTGGTGCTCCTTACGTTGATGGTGCAACTGTTACAGCTTCTGTTGTTAAAAACGGCAAGGACAAGAAGATAATCGTTTATAAGTACAAGCCTAAAAAGGGTTATCACAAAAAGCAGGGCCACAGACAGCCCTACACAAAGGTAGAGATTACAGCTATCAACGCATAACTTAAGGTTATGAGAACTATATTGATTTAAAGGAGTGATATAAAATGGCTCATAAGAAAGGTATGGGTAGTACCAAGAACGGTAGAGATTCAGAGTCCAAACGTCTTGGCGTAAAGAAGGGCGACGGTCAGCACGTTCTCGCAGGTAACATTTTGGTTCGTCAGCGCGGAACAAAAATCCATCCCGGTATCAATGTAGGTAAGGGCAGTGATGATACTCTCTTTGCATTGACAAACGGTAAGGTTAAGTTTGAGCGTTTAGGAAAGAGCAAGAAACAGGTTTCTGTTTACGAAATTGCTCAGTAAAATCTGAACATACGAGGACGGACAGTTTATGTCCGTCCTGTTTTTTACTTTACAATACAGAAAAGCGGAGGCTTACAGACTATGTTTTCAGATGTGGCTAAAATTCATATTAAAGCAGGTGACGGCGGAAACGGCGCTGTTACATTTCACAGAGAAAAGTACATTGCGGCAGGCGGTCCCGACGGCGGCGACGGCGGAAGAGGCGGTAATGTTATTTTTATTGCCGATAAAGGCGTCAATACTTTAATAGATTTCAGATATAAAAAGAAGTACGCGGCAGAGCCAGGCGGAAACGGCAAGGATGAACGCCGTAACGGCAAGAATGGTGCGGACTTAATAATCAAAGTTCCTGTCGGTACAATTGTTAGAGATACCGAGTCAGGTCTTGCTGTCTGCGACCTTAAAGAAGAAGGTCAGGAATTTGTAATTGCAAAGGGCGGCAGTGGCGGTTGGGGGAACTCCCATTTTGCTACCGCAACAAGACAGACACCTAAGTTTGCTAAATCGGGAACATTAGGCGATGAGAGAGATGTTACCTTAGAGCTTAAATTGATTGCAGATGTTGGATTGCTCGGCTTCCCCAATGTTGGTAAGTCTACATTTTTATCTATGGTAAGCGATGCAAGACCTAAAATAGCCAATTATCATTTCACAACCTTAGAGCCTAACCTCGGCGTTGTAAACCTTGGTGACGGCGGCGGTTTTGTAATTGCAGATATCCCGGGTATAATCGAGGGTGCCCACGAAGGCGTTGGCTTAGGACACGAATTTTTAAGACACGTGGAAAGAACAAGGCTTTTACTTCACTTTGTTGATGTGTCGGGCATAGAGGGCAGAAACCCTCTTGAAGATTTTGATACAATAAACAGCGAGCTTAAAATGTATAGTGAAAAGCTGGCACAAAAACCCCAGGTTGTAGTGGCTAACAAAGCTGATATTCCGCAGTTTGAAGAAAACTTTGAGGCGTTTAAGACAGAACTTGAAAACAGAGGATACAAGGTGTTTAAGATTTCTGCTGCAACAAAACAGGGCGTTCGTGAAGTCTTGAACTATGCCCTTGAGATGTTGTCTGAACTGCCTGAAGAAGAGGTTGATGAAAGCGAATTTATCGACATTGATATGCTGAAGAGCAAAGAGGAAGAAATGAAGGTTGAAGTTGTTGATGGCATCTTCTACGTAACAGGCGAGCGTGTGAGAAGAATTGCAGGCTCTACAAACTTTGACGACTATGAATCAATGCAGTATTTTCAAAGAGCGTTAATTAAATGCGGAGCAATAAAAATGCTGGAAAACGCAGGGGTTAAAGAGGGAGATACAGTGGATATCTATGGCTTTGAATTTGATTTTGTATTTTAAGTCACATGATTGAATGAAAGTTGTTTATGAAGAAAATAATAAGTCGGCAAGCAGAATATATATTTTTATGAAAAAATCTAAGTATCTGCAAAAAAAATACTTGACAAATGAAGAATTTTCTGATATCATATTTATCGTGCCTGTGATGAACAGGCAATAATATGGCGGTATAGCTCAGCTGGCTAGAGCACACGGTTCATACCCGTGGTGTCACTGGTTCGATCCCGGTTACCGCTACCAAAACAAAAATCCTATCGTAAGATGGGATTTTTTGTTTTGTATTATTAATTATTCATTAAGAAAGGGTTTTTGTAATGAATAATGAATAATAGAGGTCGTTTTCCTTGCGGAAAACTTGAATTTATATAATATACTCAATTCACAGCAAAAATTTAATAATAGGATATCTGAATTGTTAATATTACACGATTAATTATACAGAAGGTTGAAGCCTGATTTTCGGGGACCCTTAACCTATTCTGAAACCAAAGCAATTAAGGAGCGGATATTGGAAAGGGAATATTTTCATCACATATTATATCGTCTACATCCTTGTAACTACAAAGATTATACATATATTCTTTTCCAATCTTTTCGCTTGTGCAAAGGAAAACATTTTTCTTTGAATTTTCCATCATTATCTTTCTCATATCAGTTTCTTCTATGGAACTATCACTTAATATTCCGTTATTAGAAATCCCTCTACATGAAAATAAAAATAAATCTGCATTGAAATTCTTGATAAAATCCTGTGCTAAAGTACCAACATAAGCAACAGAATTTTCTAACAATGCTCCTCCGGTAGAAAATGAATTAATTTTCAATTCGGCAAGTTTCAAGGAGTTTTTCGGACTGTTTGTTATGATAGTAAGATTTTTATATTTTGGCAGGTATTTAATAACACAGGACACAGTTGATGATGCATCAAGAAAAATAACATAGTCATCTTTAATAAATTCACTTGCTTTAAATGCAACCGTTTCTTTTGATTGTTTATTTTCCATTTCACGTAAAACTAAAGGCACTTCTGCATTGACATCGTTATTGATTACTGCTCCGCCAAATGTGCGTTTAATTTTGTTTTCCAAAGCAAGAGTGCGTAAATCCCGCCTTATGGTTGGTTCACTTGTATGTAATTGTTTTGCAAGAAAATGAACACTTGCCGATGTCCTTTGTTTTAATATATCAATTATTTGTTCGTGTCTTTCTATATACAATGTATCCTACCTCCTGTGTGATTATTTGCTTTCGAATTTGATTAAATTCTACCAAAATAGTGATTGATTGTCAACTTATTCGCCAAATATTGATAATTTGTGATTTTGTTGATATACTTTCAACAGAATTACAGATTGTTAAAAGGAAGAGATTTATATTATGAAAGTGTTAAATTTGTATGGTGTTAATGATTTGCGTTTAGATGAAAAGGATATGCCGATTTGTAAGGCAGATGAGGTTTTAGTAAAGGTCAAGTATTGTGGAATTTGCGGAAGTGATATTCAGCGAGTTTATGCCAAAGGTACCTATCATTTTCCTACTGTAATAGGACATGAATTTTCAGGTGTTGTTAAATATGATACTGAAAATAAGTTAACGGGGAAAAAGGTTGCGGTGTTTCCACTACTGCCGTGTTTTAACTGTGAATCATGCGAAAAAGGAAACTACGCATCGTGTAGTGATTACGACTATTACGGATCACGCAGAGATGGTGGTATGGCAGAATATATTGCGGTCAAGCGGTGGAATCTGATAGTGTTAAATGATTCCGTACCTATAGAACAAGGTGCAATGCTTGAGCCGGTAGCAGTTGCAAGACATGCAACTATGAAGCTTGGTAATATACAGGGAATGAACATTCTTATTTCCGGAGCAGGACCGATCGGACTTATTGCTGCACAGTGGAGCAAATTATTTGGTGCAAAGGCAATTTATTTTTTTGATATAGATAAGCAAAAGATTGATTTTGCAAAAAAAATGGGATTTTATGAGTATAACAACGATGAGATTGATGCTGCGATTGAAGGTACCGGTGCATCCGATGCATTATCGCACTGTTTAAAAGCATTAAAAGCAGGTGGTAAAATTACATTAATGGGAAATCCAATAAGGGAGATTGCTCTTTCGCAAAATGATTATTGGGATATTTTAAGAAAAGAATTACAACTTTTTGGCACGTGGAATTCTTCTTATAATGATACTGTAAATGATTGGAAAGAGGGCGTAGATGCAATTACACGCGGAGATATTAATCTTGAACCGTTGATAACCCATAAATATAAACTTGAGCAATATAAGGAAGCTTTTGAACTAATGTATAAGCGAAAAGAATTCTATAATAAAGTTATGTTTCAAATTAATTGATAGAAAGGTGTCAGTATATGAAAAAGAAAATATCACCCTCAATTATGTGTGCAGATTTTATTAAACTTGAGGAAGTATTAGATGATTTTAAAAAATCTAAAATTGAGTACATACATGTAGACGTTATGGATGGGAACTTTGTTTCAAATTTCACTCTAGGGACAGATTTCTGTAAAGTACTTAAAAAATCAACCGATATTTCTCTTGATATACATCTTATGATAGATCGTCCAGAGGACAAGCTGGCATGGTTTGGAATAAGCGAAGGCGACTATGTATCTGTTCACTATGAAAGCACGCCCCATATCTGCCGTGCACTGCAGCGCATACGAGATCTTGGTGGCAAACCTATGATAGCACTTAATCCGGGAACAAATGTATGCGTACTTGAAAATGTTCTTGAACTTATTGACGGAGTATTGATTATGACCGTAAACCCAGGGTTTTCCGGACAGTCTCTTGTTCCCGGTTCTCTTAATAAAATTCGTAAGACAAGAGAATTTCTCGACATAAACGGATACCCTAATATCGATATAGAGGTTGACGGAAATGTTAGTTTTGAAAATGCACGCAAAATGAGTTCTGCGGGAGCAAATATATTTGTTGCAGGAACTTCCAGCATATTTAACCCCAAATTTAATCTTGTTGATGGTGCTGTAAAATTACGAGAGTATATTAAATAATATATATTATTAATAATTATAAAGAAGAGGATTATAATGAAAGGTATGAAAGAGCTATGGTTTAAAAGAGATGGACATATTCCCGTTCTCGGACATAGAGGAATTTGTGAAAAATATCCCGAAAACACAATGATATCGTTTGAAGCGGCAATAAATATCGGTGTTGATCTGATTGAATTTGATGTAAATGTGACGAAGGACGGCGAACTTGTAGTAATCCATGATAATTCAATCGATAGAACCACTTATCATACGGGGCTTACGCGAGATTACACCTTAGCAGAACTTAAAAAGATTGATTTTGGATGTAAATTTTCCGAAGAATTTAAGGGGACTCAAATCCCTACTCTTCGAGAACTGCTTTCTTATGTTTCGGAAAATACTGACACGCTGCTGTTAAATGTGGAAATTAAGGATTATTCTCATGAGGTCGTTGATGCAACAGTTGCGATGCTTTATGAATACAATCTTGCCGAGCGTTCGGTCATTGCTTGCTTTAATGCAGAAATCATTCGTTATGTGAAAGCTGTATATCCAGAAATGCACACTCAAGGATTTCCCGGTCGTTATATGTCGAACTTTACAGAGGGTACTTATGATTGTATGTTCGGAATGGGTATTCCGATTCATTGGGGTGGTTGCACCGACGACTCGATAAAAAAGGATGTTGAGTTAGCACATTCACGAGGTATTCTTGCGTGGCTGTTTGTTGCGGATACACCCGAGGATGTTGAACGATGTGTAAAGTTTGATGCTGACAATATAACGGGAAACAATCCAGCGGTAGCACTTGAAGTTTTGAGAAAAATGGGACTTCACAGATAATAACAATCTGCAGTTATAGCTGTAAAATTCATCAGTATCTAAACCATTTGCATTTTCCAAAAGACAACGGCAATTT
Organism: uncultured Ruminococcus sp.; assembly: GCA_902760955.1. Taxonomy (GTDB): domain Bacteria; phylum Bacillota; class Clostridia; order Monoglobales; family Monoglobaceae; genus UMGS1820. The sequence continues at coordinate 9,562 of CACWIG010000018.1, forward strand.
TCTATTAGAAGATTGTCGTTGTCTTTTGTACTATTCTCTTTTTAAAGAAAGTTGTCGTTTTCAGATAAAAGATTAAGGATAACAGATAAGAGAAATTGTTAGTTTTCCTTACGGAAAACTTAAATTTATATAATATACTAAATTCACAGCAAAATCTAATGAACAGAATATATAATTTGTTAAGGAATTGATAATATTTAAGACTATGCCTTGACTATATCTTAAAATTATGCTATATTTATTGAAAATAGTTGGATTAAGTATATACCAACGTATTCATAACAAGTGTAATAATTTAGTATAATATACTGTTGAATGGAGAAAAACTTATGTGGGCATATGAAAGTGTATTTTATCAGATATATCCATTGGGTTTTTGTGGGGCGCCCTTTGAAAATGACGGAAATTTAGAGCATAGGATAGAAAGGGTTTATGATTGGATAGAACATATTAAAAAGACGGGATGTAATGCAATATATTTTTCGCCCGTATTTGAAAGCGATACCCACGGATATAATACAAGAGATTATTTTAAGATAGATTGCAGGCTCGGAACAAATGAGGATTTTAAAAAACTTGTCAAGGTCCTGCACGAAAACGGCATCAAGGTAGTGCTTGATGGCGTTTTTAACCACGTGGGCAGAGGCTTTTGGGCTTTTAAAGACGTGCTTGAAAACCGCCATAACTCTCAGTACAAGGATTGGTTTAATATCAATTTTGACGGAAACAGCAATTATAATGATGGTTTGTGGTATGAAGGCTGGGAAGGAAACTTTGACTTAGTAAAACTTAATTTGCACAATGAAGATGTTGTAAGTCACTTGTTAAGTGCGGTTAAGTTTTGGGTAGATGAGTTTGATATAGACGGACTAAGACTTGATGTTGCCTATTGCTTAACCCACGATTTTATAAAGAGATTGCGTAGATTTACAGAGGATTTAAAGCCTGAATTTGTACTCATAGGTGAGCTTTTGCACGGCGACTATTCTCAATTTGTCAATGATGAGATGCTTCACTCCTGTACGAATTATCAATGTTATAAGGGTTTGTATTCCTCATTTAATTCTATGAATTTGTTTGAGATAATACATTCTGTGCAGAGATTGTTTGGCTCAGAGCAATGGTGTATATGTAGGGGCAAGCATTTATTGAATTTTGTGGATAATCACGACGTTACAAGAATTGCAAGCATACTCACAAATGAAAGACATTTAAAATTGGTTTACGGAATGATGTTTGGTATGCCCGGATTTCCTTGCGTATACTATGGCAGTGAATTTGGTGAAAAGGCGGAAAAGCATCAGGGAGATAATGCCCTGCGTCCGTGTATTGATGTGCCTAAGGAAACCGAATTGACAGAGTTTATTGCAAAACTTGCCAAGGCTTTTAAAGAAAGTGATGCCTTGCATAACGGCTCTTTCCAATCAGTTGTGTTGCAAAACAGACATTGCATTTTTGAAAGAAAGAGCGAAGCAGAACGGGTTTTGGTTGCCGTAAACGCAGATGGTGAACCTGCGGTTTGTCATTTTGATGCGGGATGCGGAACCGCAATTGACTTGATAACAGGCGAAAAACACGACTTTGGCGGAGGCTCGGAGCTTCCCCCTTACAGCGTTCAATTCTGGAAGATGGAATATTAGATATGATATATTCAAGAAGGTGATATATGTGAAAAAGAAAATTGTGTTATCTGTTTTATTCGTAATTCTTATCGGAATTGTTGGATTTATATTTTCAAATTCCATTAAAGCTCAAAAAGAATCGACAGAACAAAGCAAATTTATATTGAACATAATTATAGAAAGGATTGCACCTTTAGCTGATGCACAGCAAAAGGGTAAAATTCATAATATTATACGAAAATGCGCCCACGCAGCAGAGTATTTTACTTTGGGAATTGTGTTGGCGATGATTGCAAGACAGTTTGAAAAAATAAAGAACAGAAAATATATATGTTTTCCTTTATTGGTCGGCTTATTAACAGGCGTAGTTGATGAATTTATACAGAAATTCAACGACCGCAGTTCTGAGGTTCGGGATGTATTAATAGATTTTGGCGGAGTGGTTGTCGGTGTTGCGATTGTAATGCTGATATTTGTAATCAAAGATTGGATAAAAAAACGAATAAGATATTACTACTAATGCATAAATTTGGAGGTTGCACTTATGAATTGTAACAATAAATTTCCTACAAGACAGACACATCTTGATTTCCATACTTCTCCTGACATAAAGGGGATAGGCTCAAAGTTTTCAAAGCAAAACTTTCAAGCCGCATTAAAGGCAGGCAATCTTGACAGTATTACGGTTTTTGCCAAGTGCCATCACAGTATGTGTTATTATCCTACCAAGGTAGGCACAATGCACCCAAGTCTTGACTTTGACTTAACAGGCGCAATGGTTGATGCCGCACACGAAATAGGAGTGCGTGCACCTATTTATATTACTGCAGGATGGTCTGATATGGATGCTGTAAATCATCCTGAATGGAGAGCGGTATCCAAAGACGGAAAATTTGTAACAACAGGAACATATGATCCGACTGCTGCACCCAATCACGCAAAGGGGGATTGTGCGTGGCATATGTTATGTTTAAATGATGGTGAATATGCAGAACATATTTACGCACTTACCGAGGAAATATGTAAGCGTTACAGCGTGGTAGACGGTTTATTTTATGATATATGTGTTATAGGAAATGCGTGCTATTGTGAAACCTGCAAAAAGGGTATGCGTGAAATGGGCTTAGATCCGGAAAACGACAGTGATGCACAGAAGTATTTTATAATCAAGCGTCAGTTGTTTATGAAAAAATGTAATGATATTATGAAAAAGTATCATCCGAATGCCACAATATTCTTTAACAGCGGTGGTGCAGATCAATATAGACCTCAGTATCACGATTATCAAAGCCATTTTGAGATGGAGGATTTGCCAACCGCTTGGGGCGGATATGACAAACTTCCTTTGCGTGCGAAGTTCTTTGGTAACAAGGGCAAGGGATATATCGGAATGACAGGAAAGTTTCATCTTGCATGGGGTGAGTTCGGCGGTTTTAAGTCAAAGGACGCACTTAAATTTGAGGTTGCAAGTATGGCTCTCTATGGTGCAGGGGCTTCTGTCGGCGACCATATGCATCCCGATGGCGAAATGGAAATGCAAACCTATGAAAATATAGGTTATGCATACAAATACCTTGAAAGTATAGCACCTTTCTGTTATGGCGGTGAATCTGTTGCGGATATAGGTTTGTATCTTTCAAGTGACAGAGAGGCAAATGAAGGTGTTTCTAATATCTTGCTTGAAAACCAAATTGATTATGACTTGGTTATGGATGATAATTTTGAGAGATTTGATACGGTAATATTCCCTGATCGTGTTGTCCTCAGCGATGAGAGTTTGAGTGCTTTAAATGCTTATATCGATAAAGGCGGAAAAGTAGTTCTGATGGCTGATGCCCTTGTGAAAAATGGCGAGTTTCAAATTGATACGGGACTTAAGTACATAGGAAAGCCCGAATTTGACTGTGACTACATAGTATCTGATAAGAAACATAATGACATTCTTAATGCACCGATGCTTTGCAATATACCTGGACACAGAACTGAAAATATTGATGCTGAAATTTATTCCGAGATTATAACTCCATATTTCAGCCGTACATACGGTCACTTCTGCGGACACAAGAACACACCTTTTGATAAGTCGGTAAAGGGTTTCCCTGCTATTTCAAAAAAGGGAAACGTAGTATATATGGCACACTCTTTGCCAAAGCAATATCGTGAATACGGCTCGTTATTTCACAAGAAGTATTTTGTGTATGCATTGAATACTGTATATAGTGGCGGATATTTAAAGGTTGAAGGATTAGGCTCCCAAGGAAGATGCACAATGATATGTCAGTCGGACAAGAGCAGATATTGCATAAATATGATATATGCAAGCCCTGTTAAGAGAGGTTGTGCTGAAATTATCGAAGATATTATGCCTATATATAATATTAAGGTTTCACTCAAGACGGATAAAAATATTAAGAAAGTTTATTTAGGACTTACAGGAGAAGAACTTGAATATAAGTATGATAACGGGATGGTTATGTTTACTGTACCAGAACTTAATTGTCATACATCTGTTGTAGTTGAGTATTAATTTGACGATATACATTACATTGTAGGGTTCGGCGTCCTCGACGAACCGCAGAAAACCTACGTTGTGCAATATATTGTGAATTATTTCGGGACGTCGGGGACGCCGTCCCCTACAATACACAAAGTTTTACATTTTACAAACGGATGGTTGAATATTAATTTAAAGGAGGAATCTTATGTGCAAAGAATAAAACTTGCAGACAGAATTTTGCCTGTGTATACCAAGGGCGAAGAAATTTTTAATATGGTATCACATATAGTGGGCGGAGCAATGGGAATTGCGGCAATAGTGTTATGCAGTATTTTTGGGGCGCTGAGAGGTAACGTATATGGTGTTGTGTCGGGCATTATTTTCGGTACTACAATGTTGATATTATATACTATGTCAAGTATATACCACGGACTCAGCCCAAAGACAAAGGCTAAAAAGGTTTTTCAGATTATAGACCATTGTTCTATATTTATTTTGATAGCAGGTACATATACACCTATGGCTCTGTGCACACTCAGAGAACAGAATGTTTTTGAAGGCTGGCTTATATTCGGAATTATATGGGGACTTGCCATAGTAGGAATAACCTTAAATTCCATTGACTTAAAGAAGTTTAAGCTATTCTCTATGATATGCTATCTTGTTATGGGCTGGTGTATCGTTACAAGAACATCTGTTGTAATAAACGAACTCGGTATGGGTGCTTTTATGATGTTGCTTGGCGGAGGCATTGCCTATACTGTCGGAGCGGTATTCTATGCCGTTGGAAAAAAGAAAAAGTGGATGCATTCCATATTCCATATTTTCTGTGTAATTGGAAGTGTTCTGCATTTTCTGTTAATTTTGCTTTATGTAATTTGAATAAAATAATAGTCTGATACAATATTGTGTCGGACTATTTGCTGTTTTTTGGCTTATTATCTTGACAAGATTTTAACATTAGGATAAAATAAATAGATGGATTAACAGATGAATTTATTATACATTACAGAAAGGATTGAATTTCAATGGGATTGACTCTTGCACAAAAAATATTGAAAGAGCATTTAGTCAGCGGAGAAATGGTGACAGGCTCTGAGATAGGAATAAAAATTGACCAAACATTAACACAGGACGCTACGGGAACAATGGCGTATCTTGAATTTGAGGCTATGGGTGTTCCGAGAGTTAAAACGGAAAAATCTGTGGCATATATCGACCACAACACACTTCAAAACGGATTTGAGAATGCGGACGACCATAGATTTATAGGAAGTGTTTGTAAAAAGCACGGCATATACTTCTCAAGACCTGGTAACGGAATTTGCCATCAGGTACACCTTGAGCGTTTCGGTGTTCCAGGGAAAACTTTGATAGGCTCTGACAGCCATACACCTACGGGCGGCGGTATTGGTATGATTGCCATAGGTGCAGGCGGTATGGACGTTGCGGTTGCTATGGGCGGAGGTACATACTATATCACCTGTCCTAAAATCGTTAAGGTAGAGCTTACGGGAAAACTCAGCCCTTGGGTTTCTGCTAAAGATGTTATACTTGAGGTCCTGCGTATTATGTCTGTTAAGGGCGGCGTAGGCAAGATAATCGAATATTGTGGAGAGGGCGTTAAGACATTGTCTGTCCCCGAACGTGCGACAATTACTAATATGGGTGCGGAGCTTGGTGCTACAACTTCAATCTTCCCATCTGATGATGTGACAAGAGAATTCTTAAAGGCACAGGGCAGAGAAGAAGTGTTTGTTGAGCTTTCGGCTGATGCTGATGCAGTATATGATGAAACTATCAATATTGATTTAAGTCAGCTAAAGCCTGCGGCTGCTTGCCCACACTCACCTGACAATGTAAAATCTGTTGAAGAAATCGGCAGTATGAAGATTGACCAGGTTTGTATAGGTTCTTGCACAAACTCATCATTGCTGGATATGTTAAAAGTTGCATACATCCTAAAGGATAAGACAGTACATCCTGATGTTTCACTTTCTATCGCACCAGGTTCTAAGCAGGTATTAAATATGCTGGCAAAATGCGGTGCTCTTGCAGATATGATAGATGCAGGTGCAAGAATTTTGGAAAGTGCCTGCGGACCTTGTATCGGTATGGGACAATCACCTAATTCGGCAGGTATTTCACTCAGAACTTTTAACAGAAACTTTGAAGGCCGTTCAGGTACAAAAGACGGTCAGATATACTTGGTATCTCCTGAGGTTGCGGCAGCATCGGCTCTCGCAGGGGTTTTAACAGACCCGAGAACTCTCGGAGATATGCCTAAGTTTGAATTGCCTAAGGTATTTGATATAAATGATAATATGGTTGTGCCTCCTGTTGCTGAGAGTGAGATGGACAGCGTTGAGGTTCTTCGCGGACCTAATATCAAGCCTTTCCCTGTTTCAGAGGCTATGGCAGATGAGATTGACGCTAAGTGCAGCTTAAAGGTTGGAGATAACATCACAACTGACCATATTATGCCTGCAGGTGCTAAAATTCTTCCGTTGCGTTCAAATATTCCTAAGATTTCGGAATATTGTTTTGCGGTATGTGATGAGAAGTTCCACGACAGAGCATTGGAACTTAAAAAGAGTATTATAGTCGGAGGCTCTAACTATGGACAGGGTTCTTCAAGAGAACACGCTGCTCTTGCACCGTTGTATTTGGGTGTTAAAGCTGTAATTGTTAAGTCATTTGCGAGAATTCATATGGCTAACTTAATCAATGCAGGTATCATTCCTATGACATTTGTAAACGAAGCGGACTATGATGCTATCGACCAGATGGACGAACTTAAAATTGCTAACCTTAAAGAAGCAGTTGCAAAAGATAATGAGCTTATCGTTAAGAATGTTACTAAGGGTACAGAATTTAAGGTAAGCATTGAACTTTCACAAAGACAGAGAGATATGCTTATTGCAGGCGGACTGCTCAATTACACAAAAAATAACGCATAATATATAAACCATAATGAAAGGATGTGCCGACAATGAAAACAGAAAAGATTAAGATGACTACCCCTCTTGTTGAGATGGACGGGGACGAGATGACCAGAATTATCTGGAAAGAGATAAAGGATATACTTTTGACTCCTTATATTGATTTAAAAACTGAGTATTACGACTTAGGGTTAGAATACAGAAACGAAACAAATGACCAGGTAACAATTGATTCGGCAGAGGCAACAAAGAAGTATGGTGTTGCGGTAAAGTGTGCTACAATTACACCTAATGCTGACAGAGTAAAGGAATATAACTTAAAAGAGATGTGGAAGTCTCCTAACGGAACTATCCGTGCCATACTTGACGGCACAGTTTTCCGTGCTCCAATCATTGTAAAGGGTATTACACCTTATATTCCCACCTGGACAAAGCCTATTACCATTGCCCGTCACGCTTATGGTGATGTATATAAAAACACTGAAATGCGTGTTCCCGAAGGTGCAAAGTGTGAGATTGTCTGCACCGACAAGGACGGTAACGAACAGCGTCAGTTAATTCATAATTTTGATGGTACTGCAGGTGTTATTCAGGGATTGCACAACCTTGACAAGTCTATATCAAGCTTTGCAAGATGTTGCTTTAACTACGCCCTGGATACAAAGCAGGATATATGGTTTGCATCTAAGGACACGATTTCAAAAATATACGACCACAGATTTAAGGATATATTCAATGAGATTTTCGAGGCTGAATATAAAGATAAGTTTGAAAGTGCAGGTATTGAATATTTTTATACATTGATTGATGATGCCGTTGCAAGAGTAATACGTTCAGAGGGCGGTTACATCTGGGCGTGCAAAAACTATGATGGTGATGTTATGTCCGATATGGTTGCAACTGCATATGGCAGTCTTGCTATGATGACTTCTGTATTGGTATCGCCTGACGGAATTTATGAATACGAGGCAGCACACGGTACAGTTCAAAGACACTATTACAAGCACTTAAAGGGAGAGGAAACCTCAACAAACAGCGTTGCAACTTTATTTGCCTGGACAGGTGCTCTCAGAAAGAGAGGCGAGCTTGACGGCTTAAAGGATTTGTGTGATTTTGCCGACAAGCTTGAAAAGGCTACTATCGCAACTATCGAAGACGGAATTATGACAGGTGACCTTTATCTGCTCTCAAAACTCGAAAATAAGAAGAAGGTCAACACAGAGGACTTCCTCTTGGCTGTAAACGAAAAACTTAAGACACTTCTGTAATCTCTAAAATAGCATAGTCGAATTTAATATGAGGAGATTGATTTGATGGAAAAGAAAGTATCTGCATCAGTTATCAACAGATTGCCGAGATATTACAGATACATCAGTGAAATTGAAGCAGGCGGTATAGAGAGAATTTCGTCTAAGGAACTTAGCCGCAGAATGAATGTTACTGCCTCGCAGATAAGACAGGATTTAAATTGCTTTGGCGGTTTCGGCCAGCAGGGATACGGATACAATATTAAGTTCTTAAAGTCGAGCATAGAAAAGATTTTGGGACTTGACAGAGGGTATACTGCTATCCTTGTGGGAGCAGGAAATATGGGACGTACCTTTGCCATAAATACTAAGTTTGAATCAAGGGGTTTTAAACTCATCGGTATTTTTGATTCGGACCCTAAGAAGAAGGGTGTTAAGGTAGGTAATCATTTCATAAAGTCATATAGCGAAATAAAGCAATTTATAAGCGAAAATAAACCTCAGATGGCAATACTTGCTGTTCCTAAGGAGTCTGCAAGAGGAGTTGCGGAAGAGCTTATCGGTTATGGGATAAAGGCTTTTCTTAACTTCTCTTATACGGAGCTTTCGATGGCGGCAGATGATGTGACTATTGAGAATGTTCACTTAAGCGACAGCCTTATGCGATTATCCTATAAGATAGTCGAACGTGAAAATAATACAGAACAGGTAGAATAAGATGATAAAGTTAGAGAAGAATTGTCGGTTTAATGCGGCAGACACCTTTGAGTGCGGACAGTGCTTTCGTTGGAATTGCGATGATAATGGAGTATACGTTGGAATTTCAGCAGGCAAAGTATGCTGTGTGAAGGATAGGGACATAATCTGTAATGATGAGGACAATGAGTATTGGTCACAATATTTTTCTCTGTCAACTGATTATGATGCTATATTCTCAAAGCTGAACAAAATTGATGATAAGATATCTCCTTGCATAGAGTTTGGGAGCGGTATCAGAATATTAAAGCAGGATATATGGGAAACGATAGTATCATTTATTATTTCTGCAAATAATAACATACCGCGTATAAAAAAGATTATTGAGAGTATGTGCAAAATGTTCGGCGACAGAATTGAATTTGATGATAAGGTATACTACTCTTTTCCGTCAGCCGAAAGGCTTGCAAAAATAGATATATCTGAGCTTGCACCCTTAAAGGCAGGATACCGAGATAAGTATATTATGGATGCCGCTCAAAAGGTTGCCTCAGGTGAGGTTGATATAGCAAATCTTGATAAGCTGCCTGACGACGAGTTGAAGAAGAATTTGATGAAGATAAAGGGAGTAGGAGGCAAGGTTGCAGATTGTATAATGCTTTTTGCCTTTGAAAGATTTTCTGTTTTTCCCGTTGATGTGTGGATTAAAAGAATTATCACCGAGGTATACGGGGTTGAGGACAAGCTTATTCAGCAATACGTCAAAGAAAAGTACGGCGATATTGCAGGATTTGCCCAACAATACTTATACTATTTTTACAGAAGTAACAGTTGATTGAAAGGATAGCTTATGAAAGTCAGAAATTATACAGCTGTTTGTCTTGTATGCTCTCATTGCGGAAATATTGAAAAGATAAAGTTAAATCTATTTGACTTTTCGGGAAATGATGAGAAGATTATCCGTTGTCCCAAGTGTAATCATATTGTTTGTAAAATTGATACCGATATGCAGAAAAAATATAAACTTGAGGTTTCCTGTGCCGAATGTGGCAACAGGCATAAATTCAAAATTCCTGTTTCAGAATTTTGGCATACAAATGAGAAATGCTTTTGCTGTTCTTTAACTGAGAAAACCGTTTTTGCAATAGGAAGTGACAACAGTATTGATGATATAATTCACAGCAAATGTGATGATGAGGAAATTAGAGATACAGGTTCAATATATGATGCAGAAAATATTTACAGTATGATTTCTAAGGATAATTCGGCTTTTATAAATTCGGAGGAGTTTTTTAATTGCCTTGAACATTTCCGAATTTTATCCGAAGATAATGCGGTTACCTGCGATTGCAGAGGAAGTGCCATACAACTTCAAATAGAGGAGGACGGATTTAGGATAATCTGTCAAAGATGCGGCAGAGAGCTGTTTTTGGACTTCTCTTCAAGAGAGAAAATTGATGAAATTATGATGCTTAATGAAATAAGATTGCATTAATAAGAAAATAATTAAAAAAATATATATAATTTGGAGGATTACAAATGTTAGTATCAGCAACAGAAATGTTAAAAAAAGCAGTTGAAGGTCACTACGCAGTAGGACAGTTCAACATCAACAACCTTGAATGGACAAAATCTATTTTACAGACTGCCCAGGAGAATAACTCACCTGTTATCTTAGGTGTATCAGAGGGTGCGGGAAAGTATATGACGGGTTATAAAACTGTAAGCGCTATGGTCAGTGCGATGATTGAAGAACTTGGAATTACTGTTCCGGTGGCTCTTCACTTAGACCACGGCTCATACGAGGGCTGTTATAAATGTGTTAAAGCAGGATTTTCTTCGATTATGTTTGACGGCTCACACTTCCCAATCGAGGAAAATGTAAAAAAGACAACAGAGCTTGTTCACGTTGCACATAATCTTGGACTTTCAATCGAAGCAGAAGTTGGTTCAATCGGCGGTGAGGAAGACGGAGTTGTAGGTGCAGGCGAAATCGCAGACCCTGAGGAATGTAAGAAAATCGCTGACTTAGGTGTTGACTTCCTGGCAGCAGGTATCGGAAACATTCACGGTAAATATCCTGAAAATTGGAAGGGCCTTGACTTTGACGCTTTGGCAAAGATTAAAGAGCTTGTTGGCGATATGCCTCTCGTTCTTCACGGAGGAACAGGTATCCCTGAAGATATGATAAAGAAAGCAATATCTTTAGGCGTTGCAAAGATAAATGTTAATACTGAGTGTCAGTTATACTTCCAGGAAGCTACAAGAAAGTATATCGAAGAGGGCAAGGACCTTCAGGGTAAGGGCTATGACCCAAGAAAGCTTTTGGCTCCTGGTGCTGAGGCTATTAAGGTAATAGTTAAAGAAAAGATGGAACTCTTTGGTTCAATCGGAAAAGCGTAAAACAAAAAAGCTGTTACACAATATTTTGTGTTAGTAAGGATGACAGTTCAAAAGGCTGAACGGATTTAATAGTTTAGCCTTTTGTATTCCGCCAACAACAAATAAATGTATTATATTTCCTAATAATATAATAGATGAGGTAGAAAAAGCAATAGAGGGTAAAAACTGTACCTTTACAGCATTCGTTGTAGAAGCGATTAGAATTGCATTGGAAAATATTAAAGATGAAGAATGAATTGCCAAAACGAAAATCAGCACGGCTAAAAGGATATGATTATTCATCTGTAGGATTATATTTTATTACGATATGTACGCATAACAGAAAATGTTTGTTTTCAAATATTGTAGGGGCGATTCACGAATCGCCCGAAAATAAATTAACTGAATATGGACAAATTGCAGAACAAAATATCAAAATATTACCTGACAGATTTAATATATCAATTCCTAAATATGTAATTATGCCTAATCACATTCATTTGATTATAGAAATCAGCAATGACAACGAAAAACGGGCGATTCGTGAATCGCCCCTACATTACCATCGTTCTGTTATTGATAAAATGGTGGGATTTTTGAAAATGAATGTATCAAAGAAAATTCATAAGACATATCCTAATAAAATATGGCAATGCTCATATTATGACCACATAATCAGAGGCGAAAAAGATTATAAAAAAATATGGGAATATATTGATACAAATGTATTAAGGTGGGAAAATGATTGTTTTTATAATAGCGAAATGGAGCAGTAAAACTGCTCCGTTTACTATTTTAATATCAAAAATGTATTATTCCTGAACTTCCGACTCAACAACGCTTGCAGTATTTGTTGAACGAAGTTCTGAACGGTTACTGCGAACGATTGTGATGCACTGTTCAAGCTCCTTCATAGAAGAAACGCTTACTTTTTCTACTGTTTCAAGGAGGCTGTCAGCATAGTTATAAGATGAGTCCATAATCTCCTGAGCCTCAGCGTTAGCTTTATCTATAATCTGACGAGCCTGCTCCATAGCCTGCTGAGTAATCTCGTGCTCGTTAATCATAGAGATACCTTTTTCGTTTGCCGCTTTAATAATATCGTCGGCTTCTACCTGTGCCTCGTGTAAAATACGCTGTCTTTCTTCTTTAATCCATTTAGCCTGTTTTAAATCATCAGGCAATTTGAGCTTAAGTTCCTGAAGTATATCCATCAACTCATCACGTTCTAAAATACAACGGCCTGAGAAAGGAACACTCGCACCTTTGTCAATTATGTCCTCTAATTCATCCAATAATTCTAATCCATCCATTTTCATTTCCTCCTATTATGTAGTTGTAATTTTATCGATGTGCTATCTTGCACACCGTTTATTTATGATTGGTATAAGCTCGTCCGGAACAAGTCCTTTAAGTGAGCCGCCATATGAAGCAATTTCCTTTACAATGCTTGAACTTAAGAACATATATTCTTTGCTGGTGGGCATAAATAATGTTTCGGCATCCGTGTACAGCGCTTTGTTTGTAAGAGCCATCTGAAATTCGTATTCGTAGTCCGAAACGGCTCTTATTCCCTTAATCAGAACATCTGCATTCTCTTTTTTCATAAAGTCCACAAGAAGTCCTGAAAAAGCACAAACAGAAACATTTGGGTAATCTTTAAGTACAATATTTAAAAGCTCTATCCTTTCATCAACAGTAAACGTAGGGTGTTTGGAACTGTTGGTAAGAACCGAAACAATAACGCGGTCAAACAGCTTAGAAGAGCGTTCAATAATGTCAAGGTGGCCATTTGTGCAAGGGTCAAAGCTACCTGGGTATACGGCTGTAATCATTGTGTATCACCTCTTACGAGAACGGTAATTACAGTTTTGCCATACACGGCATTTCGGACACACCGAAAGTCAGGGTGCAGAACTGCCTCGCCGTCCTTTTCTGTTTCAATAACAATTATTCCGTCAACACTTAAAAGATTACGCTGGCTGATTTTGTCAAGCACAGGAGCAATCAAACCTTTGTTGTACGGAGGGTCCAAAAATATAATGTCAAACGGCTCGGAAGCAGATGCGAGATAACTGATTGCGTCAGAAAATACAAGATGTGCATTATCAGACAGCTTTGAAAGTTCAATGTTGTGACGCACAAGTTCAAATGCCTGTTTGTTATATTCAACAAATGTGCATTTGCCGCAACGTCTGCTGAGTGCCTCTATTCCCAAGGCTCCGCTGCCTGAAAAAAGGTCTAATACATTGTCCGACGGAATATGTGTCTGAATTATATTAAAGACAGATTCTTTAACTCTGTCGGTTGTAGGTCTTGTATTTATTCCGTCAGGTGCTTTAAGTTTTAACCCTTTTCGTATGCCTGAAATAACTCGCAAAGAAAATCCTCCCGCATATAATACGCTACTCTAATATTTATAGCGTAAAATATATGATTTGTCAAGTATATTTTTAAACAAATTGTAACATTGTTGAAATATTTTCTTAACAAAGCCCCGCCGTGCCGTACTCAGTCTAAGGTAAAAACCTGGAAACCAGGTGGGATAACGCCCAACGATATTACAAGTCCTCCGGATGTCAAAGACATAAGGCATTTGCGCCACCGTCGGAGACAAAATCCCTTATATTAATTGTTGGTTTTACATTATAACTGATATTACGAACAAAGCAGGGCTGTTCCTTTATAGATATTATAGCACGGATACACTCAAAATACAATAGAAATTTTTAAAAATATAGAAAAATATTATATATTTATTTTGAAAATTAATCATTTTGTTTCATATTCATTACGAAGGTTTGCATATATTTTACAATGAATTTACATTTGCGTATTTCCATTAATTTTGCATTGAAATCTTATCATATATTGATATAATTAAATTATAATAAAAAAATATCTATGGCACATGTATTTAATATAGATTGTAAATCGGCAGAAAATTATTTGCATAATAGGGTAGGGATACATAATGAGAATTGAAAGGATAAATGAAAATAAAATAAAGGTTTTGATTGATGACGCCGAAGCTAAGGAGCGAAATATTACCGTAAAAAACATTTCGGAGAACACTCCTGAGGTACAGCAGATGTTTTGGCAGGCAATTCGCCTTGCAAAAGAAAGCGTGGACTTTTCTATTGACGGTGCCAAGCTTTTTGTTGAGACAATCCCTGCCTGCGAAAGCGGAATAGGTATGCTGATTACCAAGGTTAGTAACGAAAGTGAGCTTGAAGAGGCGGTTAATAACTGTTCCTACAAAGGCAGACTCAGAAGGTCGGAGCTTAAGCCGATGAAGAGAGAAGAAACTATACAAAGAAAATACATATATTGTTTTGAAACATTTGACAGTGTATGTGCGGCAGCAGGCGAGTTAAAAGACAGATATAAGGGTGTCAGCGTTTTGTATAAGCTGAATGAAAAGTTTTATATGTATCTTATTCCCGCGGAGCCGATTTCGCAATGTGAGGCAGAAATTGTATTGTCGGAGTTCGCTGTACGGCAAGCCAATGGTCAGTATATGCACGGACGTCTTAACGAATATGGTACTGTTATGATTGAGAATAATGCTATTGAGGTTTTAAGTGAGTATTTCTGCAAATGTTAATATAAAAGAGTCGCTTTTTGAAGCGGCTTTTTTTATGCATTAAAGCAGATTGTTCCGAATATATTTATATAAACTAAATGTATCGGGGATGATAGTATGGAAGAAAACAGAGAACATAAAGTAGTCATAGACGGAAGGAGAAAGCTGACAGTGAGCTCTGTTGATGATATTGAGAGCTTTGACGAGGAAAAGGTTGTCATATTATGCAGTATGGGAACAATGACGGTTACAGGTGCGGATTTTAGAATAAATAAACTAAATGTTGATGACGGACAGCTTATAATAGAAGGGGAAATTGACGAAGTTCAGTACAGTGAAAGAGCGAGCGAGGATAAGGGCGGTGGATTTTTCGGAAAATTATTCAGGTAGTTTACGCGTACAGAACGGAGTAGTTTGATATGACAGTTAAATTCGGACCCGACATAACATATTTTTTATGGTCATTGGCGGCAGGCATTGTGCTTGCCATTATATACGACATTGTTAGAGTGATAAGAAGAATGGTAAATGCACCTGACTTGGTTGTAAATTTAACAGATATAATGTTCTTGATTTTTTCGGCGGTTATTGCTATTGTCGCCGCATATTTATTTAATAACGGAGAACTCAGAGTTTACAGCCTGATTTGTATTGCAGGTATTTTTATGGTATATAAAATTCTGATTGGTGATTTAATTGTAAAATACACTGTGAGGATATTGCGTTTTGTAGGAAGGACAATAGCAAAATTAGTATTGATAATTATTTTTCCTTTAAAAAAAATATTTGTTACTCTACATAATCTGTTTAAGCACCTCAGCAATGGAATATTGAGAATATTAAAAAGAATTTTCAGCATAATACATAAGAATAAGAAAAGTAATAAAAGATAAAATCTGATTTATTTTGTATGCCGAATTGTTGACAAATAAAATATCATAGTATATAATAAATGATAGGTTAGAGTGTGCATTTAAGTTCCAAAGGAGTGGCATACATTGAATGAAATAAAAAAGTCTAAACAAAGTACCGCATCGGACAAAAAAAATACGGCACGCAAAATTGATGTTAAACGTCTTGCTGCCGTAGTCATAGGTGCGGTTGTTGTCATATATTTTTCTTGTACTATAATATCTCAGCAAAGTATGATTAACAAGAAAAACAAAGAGATTAACGCCCTTCAGGAAGAGATTTCGCAAGCTAATGAAGATGCGGACAAGTTGAAAAGTGAAATTGACAACTTACAAGATCCTGAATATATAGAAAAGATTGCCAGAGAGAGATTGGGTTTGGTACGCCCTAATGAACGTGTTTTTGTTGACTCAAACAAAAGCAGTGAAAACAGCGGAAAGTAAATAAATTTATTATATATTACATAAGAGGAAATATCCTCAGGGAAGGAACTAAAGAAAAATATGCAATTTGAATCAGGAATGATTTTAGAAGGAAAGGTTACAGGCATTGCGGCTTTTGGAGCGTTTGTGGAGCTTCCGAACGGTAAAACGGGTTTGGTACATATTTCGGAGGTATCTACTGAGTATGTAAATGATGTAAAAGACCATCTTAAAGAAGGGGATAATGTTAAGGTTAAAGTCCTCGGTACCGAAAACGGAAAAATCAGCTTGTCCATAAAGCAGGTTATGCTTGAAAATCCGGAGAAAAAACGAGAGAAGAAAAAAGACGCAAGAAGAAAGCAGAGAGCCAACAATGGCGGTAGCAGAAGACCTCCGGAGGAATTTTCCTTTAACAATAACAGCTCGGATATGAGCTTTGATGATATGCTTCAGAAGTTCAAGCAGGATAGCGACGAAAAGTTCCAGGATTTAAAGAGAAGTAACGAGTCAAAACGCAGCGGAGGATATAAACGCTCATATTAAAAATGATATCGTGCTGTGGATAAGAGACAAATTTAATTACTATTTGTGCCTATGCAAGACGGCGGAATGGAGATTTTATGGCTGTAATTTTATGGATAATTATTGCATTTGCGGCAGGCGTTGTTGAGATGGTAACAACTGCATTGGTATCGGTGTGGTTTGCCGTAGGAGCGGTTTGTGCCGCTATCGCCGCGGGATTAGGGTTTAGTGAAAGTGTGCAGATAATCGCATTTTTATTGGTGTCTGCATTGACGCTTGCAATCACTTTCCCCCTATGCAAAAAAATGAGAGTGATTAAAAAAGTGCCTACAAATGCTGACAGACTTATCGGACATATTGGTGTCATAACGGAGGATGTTGACCCAATCCGTGCCAAAGGTGAGGTTAATGTCTGCGGTCAGATATGGTCTGTTCAGGTAAGAGGAGATGCCTTTGCCAAAATCGGTACAAAGGTTAAGGTTGAAGAGATTTCAGGGGCGCATCTTGTTGTAACAGTAGTTGATGATAATGTAAATGAAAGTGAGGAAGTATAATTATGGGATTATTAGTAGGTTTTTTAGTTTTAATAATTATTGTTTTAATTGCTAATATCAAAATTGTTCCGCAGGCACACGCATATATTGTAGAACGTCTTGGTGCTTTCCACGCAAGCTGGGGAGTGGGATTGCACTTTAAAGTTCCTGTTGTAGAAAAGGTTGTAAAAAAGGTCAGCCTTAAAGAGCAGGTCGTTGACTTTCCACCTCAGCCTGTTATTACTAAGGACAACGTAACAATGCAGATAGATACTGTTGTGTATTTTCAGATAACTGACCCAAGACTTTATACCTATGGTGTAGAGCTTCCTATGTCGGCTATTGAAAATCTCACTGCCACAACACTCAGAAACATAATCGGTGATATGGAACTTGATGAAAGTTTGACTTCAAGAGATGTTATCAATACCAAGATGAGAGCAATCCTTGACGAGGCAACTGACCCCTGGGGAATAAAAATCAATCGTGTTGAACTTAAAAACATTATTCCGCCTGCAGGTATACGTGAGGCGATGGAAAAACAGATGAAGGCAGAGCGTGAAAGACGTGAGTCTATTCTCCGTGCCGAAGGCGAAAAGAAATCTGCTGTCCTTGTTGCCGAAGGTAAAAAGGAGTCAAGAATATTAGAGGCAGAAGCTGAAAAACAATCACAGATATTAAAGGCTGAGGCTGAAAAGGAAGCAGCAATCCGCATAGCTGAAGGTGAAGCACAGGCAATCAGAGAGGTGCAGAAGGCAACTGCTGAAGGTCTTAAAATGCTGAATGAGGCAAGTCCTTCAGATGCTGTTTTGGCAATAAAGGGTATGGAGGCGTTTGCTAAGGCGGCAGACGGCAAAGCAACAAAAATTATTGTTCCGTCTGAACTCCAGGGCCTTGCAGGTCTGGCAACATCAATTAAAGAGATTGTAACTGATAATGACAATAAATAATTTATTATAGAAAGATTAACAGAATTATAGGAGGTACTTATGTCAGGACATTCAAAATGGGCAACTATCAAAAGAAAAAAGGGAGCAATCGACGCGAAACGCGGTAAGATTTTTACCAAAATCGGACGTGAGCTTATGGTTGCAGTTAAAGAGGGAGGACCTGATCCTGACAGCAATTCAAAGCTGAGAGATGTTATTGCCAAGGCAAAGGCAAATAATATGCCTAACGATAACATTCAGAGAAGTATAAAAAAGGCTTCAGGCGAAGGCAGCACAAATGAATATTTTGAAATGATATACGAGGGATATGGACCTTGCGGAATTGCTGTTATGGTTGAAACCTTGACAGATAACAAAAACAGAACAGCAGGCGATTTGCGTCATTACTTTGACAAGAATGGCGGTAACTTAGGTCAAAATGGTTGCGTAGGCTTTATGTTTGACAGAAAAGGTATGATTGTTATTGAAAAGGCTGACGGCATTGACGAGGACACTTTGATGATGGAAGCTTTAGAAGCAGGTGCCGACGATTTTAATGTTGAGGATGATTGCTTTGAAATTATGACAACACCTGAGAGCTTTAGTCAGGTTCGTGATAATCTTGATGCCGCAGGATATAGCTTTGTTCAGGCTGAGATTAACTACATTCCTCAGACAACAACTGCCATTGATAATGAAGAGGATATCAAGAAGATGGAAAAGCTTATTGATATGCTTGAAGAAAATGATGATGTTCAAAACGTATATCACACCTGGGAAATGCCTGAGGATGAAGAATAATTGAATTGATAATTTTGCGGAGGTGAGAGGATGCCGACTTTTTTACATACTGCAGATTTGCATTTGGATACGACTTTTTCCGCTCACTTTACTGCAGAGCAAGCAAAAATCAGAAGAAACGAAATGTTGAGATGCGTTTCCAATCTGATTGACCTTGCTAAAAACTATGATATTTTACTTATTGCAGGTGATGTGTTCGACAGCAGTTATGTTTCAGAAGAAACAGTTTCTTTTTTAAAAAGAAAATTTGCTGAGCTTGAGCATACATATGTATTTATATCTGCAGGAAACCACGACCCGTATACATCAAATTCGGTCTATGCAAATACGGACTTTGGCGACAATGTTCATATATTCGGCACTGAGCCTGAATGTGTGGAACTTGCTGAGCTTAAAACCCGTGTGTACGGATGCAGTTTTTCCGATACATATTCGGATATCGCAAAAAGGTTTAATAAAATAGATAAGACAGAGGGCATAACCGATATAATATTGATGCACGCTGACGTTGTTTCAAATATGGAGGACGGTGGCTATAATTCAATAGACAGACGGTATATAGAAGGTTGCGGTGCTGATTATCTTGCACTTGGACATATACATACCAGGTCTGAAATAAAAAAATGCGGCAATACATACTTTGCATATCCGGGTCTGCCTGAGGGCAGAGGCTTTGATGAATGCGGAGATATGGGATGCTATATTGGTGAAATTAATGATGGAGCCGTAAAGGCAGAATTTAAAAAACTGTGTATCCGCAGGCTTTTTAAGGTGGATGTTGATATAAGCGGTCTGTCAGATAATATTCAGATTTTCGACAAGGTTAAGCAAGAAATTTTATCCTATGGCTGTGAAAATGATATGTATAAAATCAATGTCATCGGAAAAATCTCTTCTGAAATATTTAATATTGACATACTGAAAAACGATATCAAAGATGTGGTATATTATGCTGAAGTCACGGATAATACGCAGCAGGATTATGATATAGATGCCATAGCTGTACAAAATACCTTGTGCGGTGAGTTCGTCAGAATGATGCAAGACAAGATAAAGGATTGCGATGATGAAGAACGGCTTGTAGCAGAGAATGCTTTGATGATAGGGCTGGACGCCTTGCTTGGAGGTGAGGTGTAATGGCTGTTATTATAGAAAAGCTTAATCTTATAAAATTCGGTAAGTTTAAGGATTTTGAGATTAATACAAAGAATGGTTTAAATGTAATTTATGGTGTTAATGAAGCGGGAAAGTCTACGATAAATTTATTTATTAAGGCTATGCTTTATGGTATGTCCACCAGAAAAAAGAGTGGTGAGGCTCTTAAGGAAAGAGAGAGGGCAATTCCCTGGAATGAGAAAAGAGCCGAGGGTATCCTTACTGTAAACAATGATGGTGTACTTATAGAGATAAGACGTCAGTTTGGTAAGACGGCTGTCGGTGACAAAACTGAAATATGTTATGCACTGAGCGGCGAAAAAATAGATGATATTAAGTTTAATTCTGTGGGTGAATGGTTATTTGACATTCCGCAAGAGGTATTTGAAAAAACTTTGTGGATAAGTCAAAACGGCACCTTTATGGGCGGCAGAGATGATGAACTGTTAAAGCGTGTTTCAAATCTTAGTGAAAGCGGTGACGAAGTTGTTTCTGCAAAGAAGGCACTTGAAAGGCTTGCGGCTATGCAGAAGCAAATAAAAGCGGCTGACAGACGTAACACCGACGGAAGATTGGATGAATTAAATAAAAGGCTTGAGGAGTGCCGACGTGAGAAATATGATTTATCGACACGTCTTGCACAACAAAAGACAAGCGAAGAAAGAAAGCTCGAGTTAGGAACAGAACTTTCTAAGGTTGAAACTGAAATCAATCAACTTGAGATTAGTTATAAAAATAGTCTTGAGTACGAGAAAAAAGTCTCCGAGAGAGAAGTATACAGACAGATATGTGAATGTGACAATAAACTTGATAGAATTTATCAGGAGGAAGAATACAAAAAAAGCAGGGATTTAACCGAAGATATTGTATCAAAGGCGTGGACAGCCCAGGAGAGAATTGCATCATTAGAGAAAGAGAGTGCATATTCTGTTCCTGATATTAAGGAAGTCGATTACGAGAAAACAAAACTGCGTTTTGGTGTAATATCGGGTGTTGGTGCCGCATTGCTGATTGTTGGTTTAATAATGGCAATTGTGTGCGGTATAATCTTAAATTCTGCTGTTATAGCAATAGTTATGACGGCTGTTGTATTTGTGGGTGCGGTTTGCATAGCTTTGGGTATAACTAATATCAGAAAATGCAATACTTTAAAAAGTGAGTATTTAAAGAAAAAGAATGATATTGACCAAAAGAAGAAGGCAATTAATGATGAACTTTCTGTATTACAAAAAGATTTAGACAGAGTTTTAAATAAATACGCAGTAAATGATGCAGGTGAACTCAGAAATCTTTTTGTGACAGGGCAAGGCTTAGATGTACGTATAAACGGCTTAATTGAAATGAAAAAGGAATTGAGCAGAGGATATGACTTAGAAGAACTTGCAAAGACAAGCGTCGGTATTGATACAGAAATCAATTCCATTAAGAATGAGATTGATGAGTGTAATAATAAAATCTCTGCTATAGAATTGGCGGCAGAAACAATCAAAAAGGCGGCAGAGGAATGGAAGTCAATGATTACACCTGAGATAAATAACTCTGTCAACAGAATTATGGATAAACTTACATATGGCAAACATAATGATGTAAGGATATCTGACGAATTTAAAATCAGAGTTGCAAGCAACAAAGAGCTGTATGACGCTGAATACTTCAGCTATGGTACCTATGAGCAGTTGTATTTTGCACTAAGAGTAGCGGTATCGGGGAACATTGACGGAGAAAAACCTCTGTTTTTAGACGATATATTAACAACCTATGACGATAAACGTGCTGAGGCTGCTATGGCTTTTTTGAATGACTTTGCAGACAGGGGACAGGTTTTTGTATTTACTTGTCACAGTCATATCGAAAAGATGGCGGCGGACTTTAAGGCAAACATAATAAAATTATAGTTTTAAATAAGGAAGGAGATAATAATATGGCTGCAGAAATCAAAAATGAAAAAGGTTTAATTAGAATTTCAAATTCGGTTATTGCAAATATTGCAGGATATGCTGCAACAAAGTGCTATGGTGTTGTTGGGATGGCAATAAGGTCGGGCAAGGATGGAATAGCACAACTGCTTAAAAAAGAAAATCTTGACAAGGGTATTAAGGTCAAGGTTGTGGGAGATACAGTTGATATTTCCTTATATGTGATAATGGAGTATGGTGTAAATTTAAGCACCGTAGGAGATATTATTAAAAGTGACGTTAAATACCAGGTAGAGGAAGCAACGGGTTTAAGAGTTGGCTCTGTAACTGTTAATGTGGAGAGCATCCGCGTAAATTAATTGTCGGCTCTGTCAGAAAGGATTGATTGTTAAGGTGAGAAGTATAACTTATGATAATGTCAGACTTATGATAGAGTCTGCATCAAACAATTTGCAGAATAACAAAAAGGCGATAAATGATTTGAATGTTTTTCCTGTTCCCGATGGTGATACAGGTACAAATATGGGGTTGACATTTGGTGCGGCGGCAAAGACTGCACTTGACGGCAAGTCCGAAAATGTGGGAGAACTGATTGGAATGCTTGCAAAAGCATCTCTCAGAAACGCAAGAGGTAATTCAGGTGTTATTTTGTCACAGATTTTAAGAGGCGTTTCGGCAGCTTTAAACGGCAAGGAATGTTTGACGGTTGCGGATATTAAAGATGCTGCTTGCGGCGGTCGTGATACAGCGTATCGTGCGGTTATGAAGCCGACAGAGGGTACAATTCTTACTGTTATCCGTGAGGGTGCAGAGTTTGCCGAGCAAAATTTTGAAAAGTACGAAGATGCAGACGAATTCTTCTCTGCGGTAATCGTTGCGTGCAAGGAAAGTCTTGCAAAAACTCCTGATATTTTGCCTGTTTTAAAGCAAGCAGGCGTTGTGGATGCAGGTGGTTGTGGCGTTACCACTTTGCTTGAGGGGGCTGAGTATGCCTTAAATAACGGAAAGGTAATGGAATTGTCCGAAGGCGTAGAGCCTGTAAAGAGTGGCAGTGCTGTTGCAAATGCTGATATCGATACGGCAAATATAAGATACCAATATTGCACAGAGTTTATTATTCAGAAGTCATCGCCTGAACGTCAGGCAACACAGTTTCAAGCGGCAATACGTTCTAAGGGCGATTGTATGCTTGTTATTGATGATGAAGAGATTGTGAAGGTACATATTCACACAAATCATCCTGGATTTATTATGGAACAGGCAGTTAAACTTGGTGAATTGATAAATATTAAGGTTGACAATATGAAGTATCAGCACAACGAAAAAATCAGAGCTGAAGAAGAGGAGAAAACTGCTCCTTCAGAGCCGCCTAAGAAATATGGCGTAGTTGCCGTTTCGGTAGGTGACGGAATTGCTGAGGTATTTGAAAGCGTTAATGTTGACAGAATAGTTGAGGGCGGTCAGACTATGAACCCAAGCACTCAGGATTTGCTTGACGCAGTTTCAAAAGTCAATGCTGAAAATGTCTTTATTCTTCCGAATAATAAAAACATTATTCTTGCCGCACAGCAAGTCAACGAGCTAAGCGACAAGAATGTAATTGTAATTCCAACCAAGAATATGCCGCAGGGAATATCTGCAATGCTTGTCTTTGATGAGGAAGCGGATATTGAAACAAACACAGAGTCTATGAATGAGATGATGTCTGCCGTTAAATGCGGACAGGTGACTTTTGCGGCAAGAGATTCAGAGGTTGGCGGTTTTGATATACACGAAGGCGACGTTATGGGAATGATAGGCAGTGATATCACCAATATCGGAAGTGATATCAATGATGTATCCTATGAGCTTGCAGAAAAAATGATAGATGAGGATACTGCCCTTGCAACCATATATTACGGGGCTGATACAGACGAGGAGTCAGCAAATGCATTAGCCGATAGAATTTCTGAAAAATACGGCGATATTGACGTATCTGTCGTAAGCGGAGGTCAGCCTGTATATTACTATATGATTGCTGTTGAGTAATAAAGGGGTGCTGTGAGGTATGTTAAATCAAAATACCGATATACGATATCTCAAAGGAATAGGTGAAAGACGCGCCGAGCTTTTTAATAAGCTTGGCGTATTTACTATTGGCGATTTACTGCGTTATCTGCCGAGAAGCTATGAGGACAGAACGGATGTAAGAGAAATCAGAGATATAAATGAGGGCGAAAGTCTGTGCGTAAAAGGCTCTCTTGCCTCAGGAATTCGCTCCTTTCGTGCGAGAACAGGCGCGAGAGTTATTCAGGTCAGAATATCTGACGGGACGGGAATATTAAATATTACGTGGTTCAATGCCCCTTATGTTGAAAAGACGCTGAAGTCAGATATGTCCTTTACATTTTTCGGGAAGATAAACCGTCGCGGAACAATGTTTGAGATGATTAATCCCGTCATAGAACCTGAAAGTATTTCGGGGGATAAAATGGGTAAGATATTGCCTGTATATCCTTGCACGAAAGGGCTTACACAAAATAATATCAGGACGGCAGTGGAGAATGCACTTAATAATATTGAAGGCAAGATTGAGGATATTATACCGCAGACAATCAGAAAAAAATATATTTTGATGAGTGCAGATGAGGCAATAAGAACAGTGCATATGCCGACAAATTTTGATATGTTTGAGGAAGCCAGAAGAACTCTTGCCTTTGAAGAGTTCCTTATACTTCAAATGGGAGTAGCGTCTGCAAAACAATATACAAAGGGCAAAAAAGCTGTTCCGATTAAAGATGTAAAATGTATAGCTGATTTCTCAAAGGAACTGTCTTTTGAGTTGACTTACGCCCAAAAAAGAGTTATAAACGAGATTTCGGCAGA
Source organism: uncultured Ruminococcus sp. (assembly GCA_902760955.1). GTDB lineage: Bacteria > Bacillota > Clostridia > Monoglobales > Monoglobaceae > UMGS1820. The sequence continues at coordinate 34,589 of CACWIG010000018.1, forward strand.
TATAAAAAAGAATACACCTATGAACAGATTGGTTCAGGGTGATGTTGGCTCGGGAAAGACACTTGTAGCGGCAGCCGCTATGTATGCTGTTGCAAAGAGCGGTTATACGTCTGCACTTATGGCGCCTACAGAGGTGCTTGCCAAACAGCATTACAAGAGCCTTAGTAAGCTGTATGCAAAGTTTGGAATAAAAACTGCTTTTTTAAGCGGCGGACAAAAGGCGGCGGAAAGACGTGAAAATACAGAACTTATCGAAAGCGGTGAGGCAAAGGTTGTCATAGGTACCCACGCACTTATAACGGGTAAGATTAAAATTCCTAATCTTGCTTTGGCGATAACAGACGAACAGCACAGATTTGGCGTACGACAGAGAACTGTGCTGAGCGGTGAAGGTGACGTTCATACATTGGTTATGACGGCGACGCCTATTCCCAGGACACTTTCACTTATTTTGTACGGTGATTTGGATGTTTCGGTAATTGACGAACTTCCCCCTGGACGTAAACCGATTTCTACAATGGCTGTGGGTGAAAACAGCAGGAAGAAAGTGGAAAACTTTGTCCTGAAAAAACTTGATGAGGGCAGACAGGCGTATTTTATATGTCCCCTTGTGGAAGAGTCAGAGGCGATAGAGGCAAACGCTGTCGAAACATACTTGGCTGAGTTAAAAAAAGGTGCATATAAAGGCAGAAGAATTGAGGCTCTGCACGGCAGAATGAAGCCTGCCGAAAAAGAAAAAATAATGCAAAGGTTTGCAAGCGGTGAAACAGAGGCTTTAGTTTCAACTACGGTTGTTGAGGTCGGAGTTGACGTTCCCAATGCAACTGTAATGGTAATAGAAAATGCCGAAAGATTTGGCTTGTCGCAGCTGCATCAGTTGAGAGGACGTGTTGGCAGAGGTGAGCATCAATCTTATTGCATATTAATATGCGGAATAATGGGAAACACTATTGCTGAGAGAATGAAGATTATGTGCGACACCAATGATGGCTTCAAAATATCCGAAAAGGACTTGGAACTCAGAGGACCAGGTGAATTTTTGGGAACACGACAGCACGGCTTGCCGTCTATGAAGGCAGGAAATTTAATCAGCGATATGCAAATTCTGCGTGATGCACACAATGCCGCTTTGGAAATTTTTGATGAAGATCCCACACTAAGCGAGCCTGAAAATGCGAAAATTAAGGATTGCATAAAAAAGAATATGGAGAATATGGGGAACATATTAAACTAAAACTGTAACCAAATACCTCTTGATGCGTATACTGATATAAGATAGGAGAAAATTAAATTACTATTTATGCCGACACAAGTCGGCGGAATGGAGATTTTTATGTGGCGAAGATGTAAAAACAGTTGCAGAAAGTCTTGTTTTCCTTGGGGATATATACTTATTTCGGTAGGTATAGGCTTGTTGCTTGCGTACATAATTCCGTATTCTTTGTTGATAACCATCTTCGGAATTGCTCTTATTGCATCAGGGGTATGCTTTATGCGAAGAAAATAACAATTTTAAGTAAATTGCTCATTCAAACTATGTGAGCGGAAAGGTGTGTTTTTATGCAAGTAGTTGTTGTGAAGGCTCCTAAATTGTTACGCGGTGTACTTAGAATGATGTTTAAAATTAAAAAGACAGAAGATAATATGTGAAATGTAATAAAACTTGTCATCACCCCATATAAATTAAGGGGTGATGATTTTGTTTATGACGATAAAAAAACAGACAATAGTATATGCCTTTTGCGTTTTGCTTGTTGTTTCGATTGCAGTTATATGCTTAGCAACTAAGGAGGCAAAACAGGATGTAGAAACAGAGGAGGAAGTTCAACAAAAACCCATAACTGTTTTGACGGATAAGACCATATTAATAGATCCAGGGCACGGAGGCTTTGATGCAGGAGCATCAGCAAACGGACTTGAAGAAAAAAATATAAATTTAGCGGTTGCCCTGAAACTTAAAAATTGCGTAAACGATATGGGTGGAAACGCAGTTCTCACACGTGAGAGTGATACATCAACGGCTGATGCTAATCGAAAAGACGGTAGTACGGCAAAGGCATCAGATTTAAAAAGAAGAAAGGCTATGGCAGAGGAGTTTGGTGCCGATATAATGATAAGCATACATATGAATAAGTTTGAACAGAGCGAATATTGGGGTGCACAGGTTTTCTATGCGGAAAACTCAGAGGAAAGCAAAACCCTTGGAGAGACCATACAAGCGGCATTGCCTAAAGTTTTAAACGATAGTAATGACAGAGTGGCAAAGAAAAGCAATGGTCAGATATATATATTAAAAAACGTAAAAATTCCGACAGTTATCGTGGAGTGCGGTTTCTTGTCAAATCCCAGCGAGGCAAAGAAACTCTCTGACGAAGAATATCAAAAAAACCTTGCCAAAGCAATATGCGTCGGAATAGAGGATTATTTTAATAAAAAGATTGAAGAAAATAGTTAGCAAAGAGGCTATTAAAAAAGTCAAACATAGCGGTTTGTCAGAAGCCGCCAACCCCTATATTCTGTATCATATTTAAATATTATACAAAATACGTTGTAGGGGACGGCGTCCTCGATGTCCCGAAAATTACTTTTTTAATAGCCTCTTTTGCCATTTCATTTATGGAATAAAATTATTTCTTTTTGGTCGGTGCCTTTTTGCTGTCGGTCTTTGCTGATTTGTTGGCAGGTTTTTTAGCTTTTGGCTTTTCTGTTTCTGCCTTAGCATTTTCTGTTTTGGCAGGTACAGCCTTTTTTGCGACAGGTTTTTCTTCCTTAGGAACTATTGAGCAAATAGCTTCAGCGGCTGTCAAATCACCAACTGCATCTATATTGCCTGATGCTATGCCTGATGCTACATCAATTCTGCCGTCAATCAATTTGTTGAATGTGAGGTATGAAAGGGAAATTGCAACACTGTTGTCACGGTAATCATATGGCTCAATACTAAGATTTCCGTACTCATATTTTATATAGAAAATACCTGAGCAATCCTTATTTGTAAGTTCAACCTGAATAGCAAAGAAGTCTTTATCAGTTGTAACTTTTGCGTTTCCGTTTATACGCTCACTTATTTTGTTAAATGCCTGTATGAATGTCATAGTATATTACCCTCCTTATTTATTAGATTTCATACAAATGATGTGATAATTATATTATAAATTAAAAACGCTGAAAAGTCAATGTATTTACAAAAATTTCCAAACAATTAAAATGTAATAGAACTTTTTGTGTAAAAAGCCTTGACATATAATATTTTTTAATGTATAATTACATCTGTAAAGTTTTTGTGCTTTACAGATGTTTCTTTTTGGAGTGGTATTGATGGATAAAAAGGTACAAGTTGGATTGCTGTTTTCTTTTTACAGGAATATGCTTACTGACAGACAGAATGAATGTGTTGACTTGTACTATAATGAGGACTTATCACTCTCGGAAATAAGTGAACATTTGGGGATTACCCGTCAGGGTGTCAGAGATAATATCAAGCGTGCTGAACAGTCTATGTATGATATAGAACAGCGTTTGGGATTGGCATCAAAGTTTTTAAGGATTCAAGAAAAACTTGATAATATTGACGATATAATCCGTGAGATTGAGCAGTCTCCCAATGTCAGATATTTGTCGGATGACATAAAGCATAAGATTAATGATATACTGACTATTATTTCTGATATTAATGAGGGTGAGCAGTAAAATTTACACCGAAAGGAGTATGACTGATGGCATTTGAAAGTCTTTCTGATAAATTGCAGAACACCTTTAAAAAGCTGAAAGGCAAAGGAAAAGTTGGCGAAAAAGATTTAAAAGATGCAATGCGAGAGGTTAAACTTGCATTACTTGAGGCTGATGTTAACTTTAAGGTTGTAAAGGATTTTGTTAAAAAGGTTAGCGAGCGTGCTTCAGGTGCAGAGGTTATGGAGTCTTTGACACCTGCACAGCAGGTTATAAAAATAGTAAATGAAGAGCTTATCAATCTGATGGGCGAGAATGAGGCTAAACTTGAAATTTCTTCAAAGCCTCCTACGGTCATTATGATGGCAGGTCTTCAGGGTGCAGGAAAGACAACGACGGCAGCTAAACTTGGCGGATTGCTTAAAAAACAGGGTAAAAGACCGTTGCTGTGTGCCTGTGACGTATACAGGCCTGCGGCCGTAAAACAGCTCCAGATTGTCGGCGGCAAGCTGGAACTTCCCGTTTACGCTGAAGAGGGTTGTACTGATGCTGTTAAAATAGCGAAGGATGGTTTGAGCCACGCAATTAGAAATGCAAATGACATACTTATTATAGATACAGCGGGCAGACTTCATATTGATGAAGAATTGATGAATGAGTTAAAGCAAATCAGTTCTGAAGTCAACCCCAATGAGATACTTCTTGTGGTTGACGCAATGACAGGTCAGGATGCGGTAAATGTTGCTGAGGCATTCAATACCGAACTTGAGATAAGCGGTGTTGTTTTGACAAAGCTTGACGGCGATACAAGAGGCGGTGCCGCACTTTCTGTAAGGGCGGTCACAAATAAGCCTATTAAATATTGCGGTATGGGTGAAAAGCTCACAGACCTTGAGGTATTCCATCCTGACAGGATGGCTTCTCGTATACTTGGTATGGGTGATATGCTTAGCCTTATAGAAAAAGCTGAGCAGGCACTTGATATGAAGAAGGCTGAAGAACTTGAAAGGAAGCTCCGTACTCAGCGTTTTACTTTCTCAGACTTTTTGGATCAGATGGCACAGATGAAAAATATGGGCTCTATGCAGGAGATACTCGGTATGCTCCCGGGGGTAGATACCAAAGCACTTAAAAATGTTGACATTGATGAGAAAAGACTTTCTCATATTGAGGCTATTATTACTTCAATGACACCCAGGGAGAGAGAGCTTACTGATAAGCTGACACCATCCCGAAAAGAGAGAATTGCAAAGGGAAGCGGAACATCTATGACTGAAGTCAACGCTCTTATAAAGCAGTTTGAACAGATGCAAAAAATGATGAAACAGCTTTCAGGAGGAATGTTTGCGAAAAAAGGCAAACGCAGATTTAATCCATTCGGAAAATTCGGCGGATTAATGTAATTTATATAACTTAAGAAAAATAATTAAATCATATATATTTTGGAGGTATTTTAAAATGGCAGTAAAAATTCGTTTAAAGAGAATGGGAGCAAAGAGAGCTCCGTATTATCGCGTGGTTGTTGCTGATTCAAGATTTCCGCGTGATGGCAGATTTATCGAGCAGGTTGGTACTTACAACCCAATGACAGACCCTGCAACAACAGAGTTCGATGCAGAGAAGGTTCAGAAGTGGATTGGAAACGGTGCTCAGCCAACAGATACTGTTAAGCGTCTTCTTAAAGAAAAGGGTATCATCTAATTCATTAAAAAGGAAGATTAAGAGATGAAAGAACTTTTAGAATTTATTGCAAAATCTATGGTAGATAACCCTGATGCAGTTGAAATTACTGTTGTAGAAAGGGATTCTGCTACCGTACTTAAGCTCCACGTTGATGAAGCTGATATGGGTAAAGTAATCGGTAAGCAGGGAAGAATTGCCAAAGCTATCAGAACTGTTATGAAGGCAGCGGCAAGCAATGAGAATAAAAAAATAATAGTTGATATTATTTAACTACGGAACTGCTGTGCAGGACGTACAGCTTTGTATTGTTGGCACAGCAGTTACTTTTATTTTTCGGAGAAAATATGAAAAACAATATTTTAGAAATCGGACAGGTTGTAAATACCCACGGTATTCGCGGTGAGCTGAAGATTCAGCCGTGGTGTGATGACCCGATGATATATGATGAACTTGAATATATTTACATCGGCGGTAACAAATATAATATTTTGCGTTCAAGACTGCACAAAAATTGTGAAATTGTTGCCGTTGAGGGTATTAATAATATAAATGATGCAGAATTACTGCGAAATAAGATTGTAACTGTTGAGAGAGAAATGCTGGGTGAGCTTCCTGAGGGAAGATATTACATTGTTGATATTATCGGTCTGGAGGTTAAGACCTTAGACGGCAAATATATCGGTGTGATTGATGATGTTATTCACACAGGAAGTAATGATGTCTATCAGGTGGCACGGGAAAACAAAAAGCCTGTTCTTATTCCCGTCATTGATGATGTAATCGACGAGGTCAATATTGACGGCGGCTATGTTATTATTACGCCTTTGAAGGGATTGATAGATGATGAGGTTTGATATTCTGACTCTCTTTCCCGATATGATGGAGGCGGTTCTCGGTGACAGTATTATCGGAAGAGCAAAAAAAAACGGCTTAATCGAGATTAATTGTATACAGATACGTGATTTTACACACGATAAGCATAGGCAGGTGGACGATTATCCCTATGGCGGAGGTCGTGGTATGGTGATGCAGCCACAGCCGATTTATGAGGCGTATCAAAGTATATGCGACAAATTGGATTACAAGCCATATACTATTTATTTATCACCTCAGGGTAAAACCTTCAGGCAGAGTACGGCAAAAAGATTGGCTAAAAAGGAGCATATAGTTTTGCTGTGCGGTCATTATGAGGGCGTGGACCAGAGAATATTGGATGAAATCGTTGATGCGGAAATTTCAATAGGTGACTATGTATTGACAGGCGGAGAAATCGCTTGTATGGCAGTTGTTGACGCCGTTTCCAGATTGGTCCCTGGAGTTTTAAAGGACGAGGAATCATTTTCTGAGGAGTCACATTATTCAGGGCTGCTGGAATATCCGCAGTATACTCGTCCTGAAGAGTGGCACGGAAAGAAAGTCCCTGATGTCCTGCTGAGCGGACATCATAAAAATATTTGCGAATGGAAACGTAAGATGTCGATTAAGACGACCTTTGAAAAACGCAGAGGGATGTTGAGTAAAATCAAATTATCCGAAAAAGAGAAAAATTTTGTTGAAGAATTAAAAAGGGAACAAAATTGTAAAGGTAAAAAATGATAAATATTTTTGAAATATAGTTGTATTTTATGTAGAATTATGATAAAATAGACTAAAATGTATATACAAATGATGCTATTCACATATATGTTGTGAATTACAGAAAGGCAGTGAGATAGATGAAATGTCCAAAATGCGGTATAAATTTGCTCGATCACATTGATGTGTGTCCGTTTTGCAAAACACCAATTCCAAAGGATGCCCCTGCGGAAGAAACCAATGCTAAAGCTGAAACTTCGGCAGAAACAGTAGTAGGACAGAACACAGGTAGATTTTCTGCTATTGACACATCAAAGGATAGTTATGATTTTGATTTGCAGTATACGCTTACCTTCAGAGACTCAGGTGAGATAAAGCAGGCAATTGCTGATATGGATGCCGGAATAAATCGTGATTTATCAAAGAGAAAGACAGACTCTGACAAAAAGAAAAGTGATGAGCCAAGATACACAATGGAAGAAATGCAAGAGGCGGCTCTACGCGCACAGGAGAGAAGGGAACGTCGTAAGAGCGGCAAGAAATCTGTCTCTCACATTGAAAGACGCAAAAGAAATGCAATGAGGGCGGCTCGTCCTGCTAAAGATTATTCTGCTGATGTATCTGAGGAAAGGACACAGAAGTCTCACAGAGGTTTGCTTATAGGCGCAGGTGTGTTGGTTATAGTTGTCGCACTTATTGTCGGAATAGTGAACGTATGCTCCTACTTTACACACAAGGACCCTGAGTACCCAACAGTATATACAAAGGGAAATAAGCTGTATTCATACTATGGAGGCAAGGAGTTAGAAGTCAGCTCCAATTTTATAACCATAGAGTATGATGCTTCATCTGACACAGACAAATCAGAGTCTAAGAGTAGTTCTTCAACCTCTAACAAAACGACAGTTTCTGACCCTAAGATTGTGGAAAAAACACCGCTTAAGGAAAAGGAACTTATCAAGATGTCTGAAGACGGAACTTCAATGTTCTTCTTTGAAAACGTAAATATGAACACACGTACAGGCAGTCTTGTATACTATAAGAGCGGCAAAAAGAAGAGCAGAGTTGAACTTGCACAGAACGTATATTATGACATCGTTACAGACAGTAATTGTTCTTCTGTTCTGTTTATTAAGAACGCAGACAAAGATGGTGCTCACGGTGAGTTGTGTTGTTGGAGTGTTGACAAAAAAGAAGCAATAACCGTTGACAACGATATAACTGCAGGCAACTTTAAGTTATCTCAGGACAGCTTAAGCGCAACCTATATAAAGAACTTTAATCCGTCGGTACATACCGGTGATTTGTTCTATGTTTCATTTGCGGAAAATGCAGAGCCAACAAAGCGTGTTGACGAAAAGGTTGCGTTTGTTTTCGGCACAACTCCTAAGAGTAAAATATATTTTTATGCAAAGAATTATGACACAAAAACAGGCACATATGACTTATATATCCAAAGTGATGTAGAAGGACCTAAGAGTATTGCGGAAAAGGGCTTGCTGGCACCTGTTATCTCTAAGAAGGTTGAAAGTGCATATGTTTTCAGTAATTACAGCAATAAGCTCCAGACGCTAAGCTGTGTTGACCTTTCAACAGGTATGAACACAAAGCTTTCTGAAGAGGTTACTAAGATAATTAAACTGAGAAACGATGATGGTGCAGTAATATATTCTAAGATATATGAAGAAGACAAGGCGGATTACTACTATGTCAGTGCCAAATCACCTAATCCGCAGAAGGTTGCATCTGCAATCAACACAAAAGCGGTAGAGGATGGTATTGCATTATTTGATGCAAGCAATGACTTTAGCAAGATTGCATATGTTGGCGGTTATGACAGCGTAAATATGCGCGGTGCACTCTATACAATGGCAATCATAAACGATTATTCAGGTTCTGAAATCAGAATTTCAGATGATGCATATTGCTGTGATGTTTCGGCAGATGGTGCGGTTGTAAGATTTGCATCAGGTTACAATGCTGAAAATAATACTGTAAATCTTGTGTCTTATTCAAATTCAAACACATTGGCATTAGCTGACGAGGTTGGAGTAGGTGCGTTTACCTTTGATAAAATAGGTGAATATGCTATATACGCAAAGGATATAGATCAGACTGCATCGGTTGGTAAGATAAATTCTGTAAACAAAAAGGCAAAAATTAAAAACCTTGATGAAGATGTTTCGGCATACGGACTCAAAAAAGACGGTATGGTTCTCTTGTTAAAGAAAACAGGAGAAGGCGATGCACAGACTACATCTCTTTGCAAAGCAAAACTCAAGGGTGGCAAGGTTAAAGAATTTGCTGACAATGTTACAAAGGTATTGTTCTATTAAAAATGAATAATTGTAAGAGAAAAATCGGGATTATGGGCGGAACTTTTGATCCGCCCCATCTCGGTCATTTAATTTCAGCACAATTTGTTGCTGATGAACTTAATCTTGAAGAGGTAATTTTTTTGCCCACAGGCAATTTTTCGTATAAGGACTCGTACGAAACTGCAGAAGCTCAGCGCAGATATGATATGGTTAAGTTAGCCATTGCGGACAACCCTAAGTTCAGTATCTCTGATATAGAGGTTAGACAAAAGGAGTACAGCTACACCTGTTTTACCCTTGAAAAAATCAGAAAGCTGTATGATAATTCTCGTATTTATTTCATAATCGGTGCTGACTCTCTTGATTATATCGATAGTTGGAAAAACCCTCAGCATATTTTCGAGCAATGTACTATCGTTGCTGTGAGCCGTAAGGGGTTTTCTCAGGAGGACTTAAACGAAAAAAGAGGGGAACTTTTGAAAAGGTTTGAGGCGGATATAATTATTTTAGAGATGCCTTGCATTGATATATCCTCTACGGATATAAGAAAAAGGATAAGAGAAAATAAGTCTGTAAACTATCTTGTGGATGGTCGTGTGGCAAAATATATAGAAGACAATAATTTATACAAATAGGTGATTGCTATGACGGAAATTGATGACATAAAAGAATATCTTAAAGAAAATCTTAGCGAAAAGAGATATAATCATTCTTTAGGTGTTGCTGACGAGGCTGTAAGGCTTGCTGAGCGTTACGGTGCGGACAAGCTGAAGGCTTATATTGCGGGACTTGTTCACGATTGTGCAAAGGAAATAAAAAATGACGAGGCAAAAAAGCTGTTAAAAGAAAAGTATTCTGTAACAATCGATATGGTTATGATGAATACTCACAAGCTGTTGCACGGACCTTTAGGTGCTTGTATGATTCAGGATTTGTTCGATATAAATGACATAGAGATAATAGATGCTGTAAAGTATCATACAACGGCAAAAGCATCTATGAATTTACTTACAAAAATAATTTATATAGCCGATTATATCGAGCCTAACCGCGACTTTGAGGGAGTTGACGATTTGCGTAAAATTGCCTATGAGGATATAGATGAGGCTATTATGGTAGGTGTGGATTGGACAATTTCCGAATTGATAGAGAAGAATAGTATGTTTCATCCTGACACTGTCCACGCAAGAAATTTTCTGTTATTCCAAAAAGCAAATTTATAATATGCAATATTTTGAAATGAGGTGTTGTAATGCGTGAGATAAACAGCAATTACGAGCCGGAAGAAATGGAGTATTACCCCAAGAAAGTAAAACGAAAACATAAGCACCCTGGTAGGTTCTTTGTTTTTATAGCAACATTTTTGATTTGTATCTGGATGGTATTCAGTTTTATCCTATCATTGGGAACAGGTCAAAAATTCAGCATTTTCGGTATCAGCTCTCAGCCTGTCAGAAATATAGTTGTTGCAGGCGTTGATAAGGGCGGTTATCGAACTGATTTGATACTTTTGTGTCAGATAAACAGATATAACAACGAAATAAATATTTTGCAAATACCACGTGACACAAAGGTTACCAATAATCGAAACGATAAGAAAATAAACTCAGCATACTTTTCGGGTTTTGAATGTATGAGTGATGAAATTCAGCAGGTTACAGGACTTAATGCAAATGACTACATTATGGTTGACTTTGAAGGGTTTATTGATATAATTAATGCATTGGGCGGAGTAACTGTTGATGTTCCCATTCGTATGAATTATACAGACCCTGTACAGAATTTGGTTATAGATTTAAAACCCGGAAAGCAGAAATTGAATGGTGAGAAGGCACAAATGTTTATGCGTTTCAGGAAAAACAATGACGGCACAGGCTATCCTGATGGTGACATCGGAAGGCTTGAGGCACAAAAGTCTTTATATTCGGCAGTAGCTAAAAAAGTACTGTCGCCTATTGGAGTATTAAGGTCGCCTGCTGTTTTTGCGGCCGTTAAAGCTAATTCCGAAACAAATCTCAATGGCTTTGAATTGTTTGGTGTTTTAAAGGATGTTGTATCTTGTGTGGGCAACATTAACATACATACAATTCCTGGCGAGGGTAAGTATATCGGTGGAGGTTCTTATTTTGTGCCGTACAAAAATCAAACTGAACAACTTATAAGTGAAAACTTTATCAAATAATTTATATAAAGAGGAGAATTATATGGCGTGTGAAAACAATACAGTAAACAGAATTGTAGAAATTCTTGACAGTAAAACAGCAGAGGATATAACTGTTTTAAATGTGACGGCGCTTACAACGATTACCGATTACTTTGTAATCGCTACAGGAAGAAATGAGAGATTAACACAGGCTTTGTGTGATAATATTGAGGATGAATTATCAAAAGATGGTCTTGAACCTGTAAACAAAGAGGGATACAGGTCGGGAGATTGGATTTTGATTGCATATAATGATGTTATAATTCATATTTTTAAACCTGAGGCAAGAGAGTTTTATGACTTGGAAAGAGTATGGCAAGACGCTGTCTCGGTTGATGTTTCGGATTTGCTTAAGTAGTTTTATGGTATTACAGGAGGATTAGTCAGATGAAATACGATTTCAACAGTATTGAAGAAAAGTGGCAAAAAAAGTGGGAGGAAACAGGAGAATTTAAGATTTCTGAGGATACGGATAAACCGAAGTATTACGCGTTGGAGATGTTCCCTTATCCATCGGGAAATCTGCATATGGGACACGTAAGAAATTACTCTATCGGTGATGTTGTTGCCCGCTATAAGAAAATGAGAGGCTATAATGTGTTGCATCCGATGGGATGGGACTCATTTGGATTACCGGCTGAAAATGCCGCAATAAAGAATGGAACACCTCCTGCTGATTGGACTTGGTCAAACATAGATAATATGAGAAACCAATTAAAAAGATTGGGATTTAGCTATGATTGGGACAGAGAGGTTGCAACAGCTAAACCTGATTATTATAAGTTTACACAGTGGATGTTTTTACAGCTTTATAAGCACGGCCTTGCATATAAGAAAAAGTCTTATGTGAATTGGTGTCCTTCTTGTCAGACTGTTCTTGCTAACGAACAAGTTGTCAACGGCAAGTGTGAGCGTTGTAAATCAGAAGTCGGCAAAAAAGACCTTGAACAATGGTTCTTTAAAATTACAGATTATGCTCAAAGACTTTTGGATGATATAGATAAGCTTGATGGTTGGCCTGATAAGGTTAAATCTATGCAGACAAATTGGATAGGCAGATCAGAGGGTGCTGAACTTAATTTTAAGGTTGATGGCTCTGATTTAACATTGACAGTATTCACTACAAGACCTGATACAATCTATGGTACGTCATATATGGTTATCGCACCTGAACATCCTGCGGTTGAGGAACTTATTTCAGGCAAGCCGCAAGAGGCAGAATGCCGTAAATTTATTGAAAAAGTACGTACAATGAGTGAAATCACTCGTTCTGCAACAGATACAGAAAAAGAGGGTGTATTCACAGGAACATATGTAATCAATCCGTTCAGCGGAGAAAAGATGCCGTTATATCTTGCGAACTATGTATTCTTAGATTACGGCACAGGTGTTGTAATGGGCGTGCCTGCACACGACCAAAGGGACTTTGATTTTGCAAAGAAGTATGACTTGCCTATCCGTATTGTTATACAGCCGAAAGATAAAGAGGTAAACCCTGATGAAATGACAGAGGCTTTTGCGGCAGAGGGCATAATGGTAAATTCAGGACCATTTGACGGTATGGATAACAAAGAGGCACTTGCTGCTGCAATCAGTTATGCTGAAGAAAAGGGTATAGGTACAAGAAAAGTTAACTTCCGTTTAAGAGATTGGTTGATTTCACGTCAGCGTTATTGGGGTGCGCCGATTCCTGTTGTATATTGCGAGAAGTGCGGTACTGTTGAAATACCCGAAAGCGAACTGCCTGTTATGCTTCCTGAAAACGTAAAGTTTACAGGTCAGGGCAAATCGCCGTTGAGTGAATGTCCTGAGTTCGTTAATACTACCTGTCCTAAGTGTGGCGGGCCTGCTAAGCGCGAAACCGACACAATGGATACATTTGTATGTTCGTCGTGGTATTTTATGAGATATTGTGACCCACATAACACAGAAATGCCTTTTTCAAAGGAAAAGACAGATTATTGGATGAATGTTGACCAATACATCGGCGGAGTAGAACACGCTATTTTGCACTTGCTGTATGCAAGATTTTTCACAAAGGCATTACACGATTTTGGTTATATCAGTTGTGAAGAGCCTTTTGCTAACCTCTTAACTCAAGGTATGGTGCTCAAAGATGGCACGAAGATGAGCAAGTCATTGGGCAATGTGGTAAGCCCTGAGGAAATTATCTCAAAGTATGGTGCAGATACTGCCCGTCTATTTATAATGTTTGCTGCACCGCCTGAACGTGACTTGGATTGGAACGATACAGCAGTAGAGGGTGCGTATAGATTTTTAAATCGTGTATGGCGTGTTATTGACGATATGCACAAGTATGCGTGCGATTGTGAAATTGATGCAACCACTCTTACAGAAGACGATAAAAAACTGCGTTTTGCCGTAAACACAAGCATTAAAAAAGTAACTGAGGATTGTAACAGATTTAGCTTTAATACTGCAATAAGCTCTGTTATGGAAATGGTAAATGCAATATATGCATATAAGGAAAGTGTAAACGCAGACAACTATAATGGTGCTTGCGTAAGAGAGGCAATAGATTCACTTATATTGCTATTGTTCCCATTTGTACCTCATATTACATCTGAATTATGGGAACTTATAGGACACACAGATTCAATTTCAACTCACCAATGGCCTGAATATGACGAAGCTGCTCTTGTTGTGAATGAGATTGAGGTTGTTGTTCAGATAAACGGCAAAATTCGTGATAAAATCGTTATTTCACCTGACCTTTCACGTGATGAAATGATTGATGTTGCAATGAGTAATGACAGAATTAAAAAGCTAACAGAGGGAAAAGAAATCGTTAAATGCATCGCCGTTCCCAAGAAACTTATCAACATTGTTGTAAAGTAAGTATATAAAAACGTTATAAAGGTTCGGAAAACTCCGAACCTTTTACTTTTCGGAAAAAATTATAAAAAAGCATTGACAAATACAAATAAGTGTGATATTATATAAAACATATTAAACAGATAGGTATTATATGAAATAAAATACAGACTTTTTAATAGTAATTATGCATACAATCTCGGTTAACTACATTTACAAAAGAGAGCAGAGGAGAAAGGAGATTAAAATGGAAGTTAAATTATTGCATAACAGATTTTACCTTCTGCGTCATAATTGGAGATACGGACGAATGTGACGTTTGTGCAGAATGGTATAAATAGTTAAATATAAATAATATTAAGAAAAGAGGAATTTAAAATGGCAAATATAAAAGATGCTTCAAATTGGGGTTTTGAAACAAAACAGTTACATATCGGACAGGAGAGCCCTGACCCTGCAACAGATGCAAGGGCAGTGCCGATTTATCAGACAACTTCATATGTGTTTAAAAATTCTGCACACGCGGCGGCAAGATTTGGCTTGGCTGATGCAGGCAATATATATGGCAGACTTACAAATTCAACACAGGACGTATTTGAAAAGAGGGTTGCGGCATTGGAGGGCGGCGTTGCCGCTTTGGCAGTGGCATCAGGTGCGGCGGCTATCACATACACAATTGAGAATTTGGCAGAGGGTGGCGGACATATCGTTGCACAAAAGACCATATACGGCGGAACCTATAATCTTCTTGCACATACTCTTACTAAATATGGCATAACAACAACCTTTGTTGATATTCACAATCTTGACGAAGTAAAGGCGGCAATTTTGCCTGAAACAAAAGCGATATTCATTGAGGCGTTGGGTAATCCAAATAGTGATATTCCAAATGTTGAAGCTTTGGCTGAGATTGCACATGCGGTGAAAATTCCGTTGGTTATTGATTCAACCTTTGCGACACCTTACTTATTCAGACCGATTGAACACGGTGCTGATATAGTTGTTCATTCTGCAACGAAGTTTATCGGCGGACACGGCACCACCCTTGGCGGTGTAATAGTAGACAGCGGTAAATTTGATTGGGAGGCAAGCGGAAAATTTGCATCTTTGGTTGACCCCAACCCCAGCTACCACGGCGTGTCATTTACAAAAGCAGTTGGTGCGGCGGCTTTTGTAACAAAGATACGTGCAATACTGCTCAGAGATACGGGCGCAACAATTTCTCCCTTTAATGCATTTTTACTGTTACAGGGACTTGAAACACTTTCGTTGCGTGTGGAACGTCACGCAGAGAATGCAAAGAAGGTTATTGACTTCTTAACCAATCATCCTCAGGTTGAAAAGGTAAATCATCCGTCACTTCCTGACCATCCTGACCACGAACTTTATAAGAAATATTATCCAAACGGCGGAGGTTCGATTTTTACATTTGAGATTAAGGGTGGTGCAAAAGAGGCACAGGACTTTATTGACAGATTACAGATTTTCTCATTGCTTGCCAATGTTGCAGACGTAAAATCATTGGTTATTCATCCTGCAAGCACAACTCATTCGCAGTTGTCAGAGGAAGAACTGATTGACCAGGGCATCAAGCCGAACACAATCAGACTTTCCATAGGTACTGAAAGTGCAAAGGATATAATTGCTGATTTAGAGCAGGCATTTGAAAAATAATAAAGGCACATTAAAAGGTGGAGCGATTTATGCTCCACCTTTATGTTTTATTTATAAGAAAACGTAAACAGATTGATATTAAGAAATATTATTTATCATATCGATAAAGTATTTGTGTATTGACAAATCGTCATTCAGCTCAGGGTGGAATGCGGTAACCAATTGATTGTTTTGTTTAGCCGCAACGATTTTACCATCAACCTCAGCGAGAATTTCAGCGTCGCCGTGAACAGATTTTATAAAAGGGGCACGGATAAAGGTCATTGGTATTTTGCCAATGCCTTTAAACTCGTCCTCTGTATAAAAACTTCCAAGTTGTCGTCCGTAAGCGTTTCTGACAGCAGTTATATCCATAGTAGCCAAATGCAACCTGTCATCATTTTCAATTTCTTTTGCAAGAAGTAAAAGTCCTGCACAGGTTCCGAACACAGGAAGCCCATTGTCAATCATTTCTTTAATTCTGTCAAACATCTCAAGCTCGTGCATAAGCTTTCCCTGAACTGTACTTTCGCCGCCAGGTATTATAAGACCGTCAAAATTTCTGTCCAAATCACTTTTTTGACGGATTTCAAAGGAGGAAATACCAAGTTTTGAGAGCATTTGTTCGTGTTCTATAAATGCCCCTTGCAGAGCCAATACTCCGATTTGCATAATTATTTACCTCTTTCTGCCATCAAAAGTTCAATTTCCTGTTCGTTGATACCAACCATAGCTTCGCCCAAATCTTCAGACAATTCTGCAAGAAGTTTTGCATCTGTGAAGTTTGTAACCGCCTTTACTATTGCGGCAGCACGCTTTTCGGGATTGCCTGATTTGAATATACCTGAGCCAACAAACACACCCTCTGCACCAAGCTGCATCATAAGAGCGGCATCAGCAGGTGTTGCAACTCCGCCTGCGGCAAAGTTTACAACAGGAAGCTTTTTGTTTTCGTGAACATACTGAACCAAATCGTATGGTACTTGTAATTCTTTTGCGGCATCAAATAATTCATCTTCGCTCATTGAGCCAATTCTGCGAATTTCAGCCTGCATCATACGCATATGGCGAACAGCCTGAACAACATCACCTGTACCAGGCTCACCCTTTGTACGTATCATGGAAGCACCTTCGTTAATTCTTCTGAGTGCTTCGCCCAAATCCTTTGCACCGCATACAAAAGGAACATCGAAAGCGGTTTTGTCAATGTGATATTTGTCATCTGCAGGAGAGAGAACTTCACTCTCGTCGATATAGTCAATCTCAATTGCCTGCAAAATCTGTGCTTCAGCAAAGTGACCTATTCTGCACTTTGCCATAACAGGAATAGAAACAGCTTCCTGAATACCTTTAATCATTTTTGGGTCGCTCATACGTGATACACCGCCTGCGGCACGGATATCTGCAGGAATACGCTCCAATGCCATAACAGCGCAAGCACCTGCCGCCTCTGCAATTTTTGCCTGCTCAGGTGTTGTAACATCCATAATTACGCCGCCCTTGAGCATCTGTGCCAAGTTTTTGTTTAATTCAAATCTGTCGTTTACCATTTTAATAATCTCCTTTACACTTTTTTATGTAAACAAAATAGCCTTTTTATTAAATACTAACAATTTTTGAATGTATTTTATGCTAATATTTGTAAGTGACTACGCAATACATATCTGATTAGTATGTATTATACCTCTAAATCACGAATTTGTCAATATTTATGGGGAAAAATCGGGCAATTTATTAAAATGAATAACATATTTTAAAATATGTAACAATAATTAAAAAGTGCTTTACAAATACCCCGTATAGGTATATAATATTTATATGGTTTTAATAAGAGGAGTTGAGAATGATGGAGGAAATGTGCAACTGCCATAAGATTAAAGAGCGTTCCGAGGAGGAGTACAAAAAGCTTATAAACCGACTAAACCGTATTGAAGGGCAAATCCGAGGGATAAGAGGTATGGTTGAGAAAAATGCGTATTGCACAGATATATTAGTTCAGGTTGCGGCGGTGAATGCGGCGTTGAACTCATTTAATAAAGAGCTTCTTGCCAATCATATTAAGACTTGTGTGGCTAAAGACATACGTGAGGGTAAGGATGAAACGATAGATGAGTTGGTGGCAACTCTGCAAAAATTGATGAAGTAGTGAGGTGAAAATATGGAACAATATTCAATAACAGGTATGAGCTGTGCGGCTTGCAGTGCGAGAGTTGAAAAGGCGGTGCTCAATGTATCGGGAGTGACCTCGTGTTCTGTCAATTTGCTCACCAATTCTATGGTGGTGGAGGGTACTGCATCAGAAAAAGAAATTATATCCGCTGTGGAAAAGGCAGGCTACGGAGCCACAAAAAAAGGCGTAAAGAAAGATGCTGTATCTGATAAAACAGAAAATGAGTCGGAAGATAAAGAGTTTTCTTTACTCAAGCATAGACTTATTGCATCAATTGTTTTTTTGGTTGTTTTGATGTATTTCTCTATGGGGCATATGATGTGGGGGTGGCCTCTGCCGTCATATTTTGATAATAACCATATTGCAATGGGGCTTGTTCAGCTTTTACTGACAGTTGCGGTTATGGTTATAAATCAAAAATTTTTTGTCAGCGGTTTTAAAAGCCTTTTGCACAGGGCGCCCAATATGGACACACTTGTTGCTTTGGGGTCGGGAGCGGCATTTGTTTACAGTACCTATGCACTGTTTGCTATGACCAATGCCCAGGTGAACGGAGATATGGATGCTGTTATGGCATATATGCACGAATTGTATTTTGAGTCGGCGGCTATGATTTTGACGTTGATTACTGTAGGTAAAATGCTTGAGGCACGTTCAAAGGGGAAAACAACAGATGCGCTTAAAAACCTGATAAAGCTCGCACCAAAAACAGCCGTAATTGTAAGTGAAGGAAATGAAGTTGAAGTTCCAATCGAACAGGTCAAAAAGGGAGATATATTTGTCGTACGTCCAGGTGAAAGCATACCCGTTGACGGAGTGATTACAGAAGGAGTAAGTGCGGTGGACGAATCAGCACTTACAGGTGAGAGTATCCCTGTTGATAAAGCGGAGGGAGATAGTGTTTCGGCGGCAACAATTAATCAATCAGGCTTTATAAGATGTGAGGCAACAAAGGTCGGAGAGGATACTATGCTTTCGCAAATCATAAAGATGGTAAGTGATGCGGCGGCAACCAAGGCACCTATTGCAAAGGTGGCTGACAAGGTATCGGGTGTCTTTGTTCCTGTTGTTATCGCGATTGCAGTTGTTACAACAATTGTATGGTTACTTGTGGGACAGACAGCAGGCTTTGCTCTTGCCCGTGGTATATCCGTTTTGGTAATAAGCTGTCCGTGTGCTCTCGGACTTGCAACACCTGTTGCTATTATGGTGGGCAGCGGTGTAGGTGCTAAATGCGGAATATTGTTCAAAACAGCTGTTTCGCTTGAAGAAACAGGAAAGGTAAGCGTTGCTGTATTAGATAAAACAGGTACGATTACAAGGGGTGAGCCAAAGGTAACTGACATTATTCCAAATGCAGATATAACCCAAGAAGAGCTATTGAGTCTTGCGTATTCGCTTGAAAAGAAGAGTGAGCATCCTCTTGCAAAAGCAATACTTAAAAAAGCAGAGGAGTTACAGCTTAAAGAATATGATATTTCCGATTTTAAGACTTTTCCCGGTAACGGACTTACTGCAATGCAGGATGATAAAGTATTGGCAGGGGGGAATTTGAACTTTATAGGCAGCCAGGCATATATACCGCTTGAATTTAAAGATAAGGCAGAGAAACTTGCGGAGGAAGGAAAGACACCTATGTTTTTTAGCTGTGGCGGTACACTTATAGGTGTAATTGCTGTTGCAGACGTTATTAAGGAGGACAGCAGACAGGCGATAACCGAGCTTAAAAATATGGGACTTAGTGTTGTGATGCTTACGGGAGATAATGAGCGTACAGCAAATGCCATTGGCAAGCAGGCAGGCGTTGACAGAGTTGTTGCAGGTGTTTTGCCCGATGGCAAGGAAAGCGTAATACGTGATTTAAAGAAAAGTGGGAAGGTCGTGATGGTTGGTGATGGTGTAAACGATGCACCTGCATTGACAAGTGCGGATATTGGTATAGCTATAGGAGCAGGGACAGATATTGCAATAGATGCCGCAGATATCGTTCTTATGCACAGCAGATTATCTGACGTTCCTGCGGCAATACGTCTGAGCCGTGCAACTCTCAAAAACATACACGAAAATTTATTCTGGGCGTTCATTTATAATGTTATAGGAATACCCCTTGCGGCAGGAGTGTTTATCTCATTGCTTGGGTGGAAGCTAAACCCTATGTTCGGTGCGGCAGCGATGAGTTTGTCGAGTTTTTGCGTTGTGACAAATGCGTTAAGACTTAACCTGGTTGATATAAGAAAAAATAAAAAAGTTTATATAAAACATAGAAAAAAACAAAGGAAGGAAGAAACAGAAATGAAAGAAACTTTAAAAATCGTAGGTATGATGTGTGGTCATTGTGAGGCGAGAGTGACAAAGTGTTTGGAGGAGCTTCCTCAGGTGAAACAGGCAATCGTAAGCTATGAAAAAGGCACGGCTGAAGTAACTTTAAATTCAGAAATTTCATATGATGAACTCAAACGAACAGTAGAGAGTCAGGGTTATGATGTTATAGATTAAAAATAACGGCAATGTTGCAAAGACTGCAACATTGCCGATTTCCTTTTGCGTTTCAAAAAATATCATATAATTTGAAAAAATGTATTGACAAAACTAATAACATATGATAAACTATAATAGTTGCGGCGATAAATATTGAGAATATTTGTCTACCAACAAACATACAATTTAATATGGCACCATAGCCAAGTGGTAAGGCAGAGCTCTGCAAAAGCTTTATTCCCCAGTTCAAATCTGGGTGGTGCCTCCAAAAATCGACAAGGTTTGATAAAATCTTGTCGATTTTACTTATTACCTATTCACTATTCACTATTCCTTAAAAAGTCTTGTCGATTTTTGGAAAGTAATAGGTAATAGTGAAAAAGGAAGAGGTAAGGTAAGTTTTCCTTGCGGAAAACTTGAATAAAAATGACAGACATTGACTGTCAATTGATTAATTATAAATTGTGCAAGTGCTGTCTGCACAATTTAGTTGGCATCTATTTTGTACGTTTCTATTTTATCTCTTATTGGTTATTTATTATTTAAAATAAATTTCCCGTTTGTGCAATAAACCAATCAAGTGTCATAACGCCTATATATTTCCTTTGAATACTCTCTCGGTGTCATTTTCATTTTTCTTTTAAATGCATAGCTGAAATATGACTGTGACGAAAAACCGCACTCATAAGAAATTTCGGTCAGGGTTAAATCTGTTGATACTAATAACTCTGCCGATTTTTTTATGCGCTGTTCTTCAACGTATTCGTGCAGTGTTTTTCCTGTGGCAGCCTTGAAGCAGTTGTGAAAATGAATAGGACTCAGAGAGGCATATGATGCAACTTGGTTAAGCGACAAATCAGATGTAAGATGTTCTTTTATATATTTTATTACATTTTCTATTATTTCATAATTTCCGCTTTTAAACTTGTCACGATAGAGTTGCCTTTTTGAATCTTTGTCTAAAAGATAAATGAGATCCAAAATAAGACTGAACACCTTAATTCTGTCTCTTTCAAGGGGAGAGTCGGAATGTCTGCAAAGTCCCTCAAATATTCTTCGGTATTCTTCTGTTTTTTTTGTTTCAATAAAGACAGGGATATCCATCAGAACATCATATAATGTGCCTGTTTTCAAAATCATATGTATGTAATAGCACTTAAAGGGAAGTCTTGTGTGACGTATCTGACCTGGCTTTGCACATATTACAGTATCGGGTGCAATATGTCGTTCCTCTGAGTTTATATAAGAAATTCCACCTTCCTCCATAGGTATTTCAATTTCAAACATAGTTGTTTTTCTGTTTTTAGTAATTGTTTCGTCTTTTATCGCAATTCGGGAATTATAAATTCCCACTGCAACAATTTCCGGTAAAATTATATCCATTTTGCAGTCCTCCCGATAAATAATAAGATTTCTAATAAATATAGTAAGATTTATGTATTTTTATGATAATAAATATTATATAATAGGTGCAACAAAAAGTCAACGGAAAGAAGTATAATTCAAAAAATGTTTGGAAAAGTCGCACTGAAAACTATTAAATATAACAATAGAATGGGGGATTAATGTAAGATGAAGGTAACGGACGTAAAAACCTTTGCGGTTGACTGCTTCAGAACAAATTGGGTGTTTGTCAAGGTGTACACCGACGAGGGTATTGACGGAGTGGGAGAAGCTACTCTTGAATATAAGGAAAAATCGTTGATAGGTGCTGTAGAGCATATAAAAGAATACCTTGTGGGCAAAAATCCGCTTGATATAGAAAAGCATTGGCACAATATATATCGTGATGCATATTGGCGTGGCGGAGCAGTGTTGATGTCGGCGCTGTCGGCAATTGAAATGGCATTATGGGATATTCTCGGTAAAAGTCTTAATGTTCCTGTATATCAACTGCTCGGCGGTAAGGCAAATGATAAGGTGAGGATATATGTAAACGGCTGGTTTGCAGGGGCAAAGGAACCTGAGGAATTCGGTGAAAAGGCAAAGATAGCAGTTTCGCGAGGAGTAACTGCTATGAAATGGGATCCCTTTGGCAAAAGCTACCTCAATATTTCAAATGCTGACCTTAACAAAGCCCTTCGCTGTGTTTCGGCAGTACGTGATGCAGTGGGAGATGAGGTGGATTTGCTTATTGAGGGACACGGTAGATTTAATATTCCCACAGGAATTAAAATTGCTAAAGAGCTTGAGCAGTTCAAGCCTATGTTCTTTGAGGAGCCTGTTCCTCCCGACAACCTTGACGCACTTAAGGAGGTAAAGGATAAATCTCCTGTTGCAATTTCAGCAGGCGAAAGACTTTATACACGTTGGGACTATAAGCGTATGTTTGACATTATGGCGGCGGATTACATACAACCTGATATTTCACACGCAGGCGGAATAATGGAACTGAAGAAAATTGCAGCAGAAGCAGAGTGCAGATATATTCCTTTTGCACCGCACAATCCGTCAGGTCCTGTTGCCAATGCGGCAACACTACAGTTAGCGGCAACTTGTCCTAATTTTGAGATTTTGGAAATTATGTATTCCGATGTGGAATGGAGAAAAGATGTTACTAATGAGTCGTTAGAATATAAGGATGGATATATTACAATCCCCGACAAGCCCGGGCTTGGTATTGAAATAAATGAAGAGGAGTGTTTAAAGCATCCGTATCAGCCACATACCTTAAGACATTACACGGGTGCCTTGACAGATATAAGACCTGCAAAAACAGAATTTTATTTTTAAGGAGATGACAGGAATGGAAAAATTAAAGAAAATCGGAAAATTAATTCCTAAAAATTCTTGTGAAATAAAACATTCAAAAATAAGCCTGGGCTTTGAAAAACTTGACCGTGATGTTTTTGATCCCGAAAAGGCATACGATAAGGTTGCGGATTGCGGAGTTAAGAAAGTAAGGCTTCAATCAGGTTGGCAAAGAACAGAAAAACAAAAGGGTGTATACGATTTTGAGTGGCTTGACAAGATTGTAGACAATTTTTTAGAGCGTAGTATTGAGCCGTGGATTTGTCTTTGCTACGGCAATAGCCTTTACACCGAACAAGCAAAAAAAATATTCGGAGCAGTTGGCTGTCCGCCCATATTCACGGAGGAGGAAAAACAGGCTTGGATTAACTATGTAAAGGCGGTTGCTGTTAGATATAAAGGTAAAGTGAATTACTTTGAAGTATGGAATGAACCTGACGGAAAATGGTGTTGGAAACACGGCGTTAATGCAAAGGAACTTGGAGAATTTACTTTAGCTACAGCAAAGGCTGTAAAGGAAGTAAATCCTGATGCGAAAACAATCGGCGGAGTTTTATGTCTGAGAAAGATTGACTTTTTAAATACAGCTTTTAAAACGGGAATGGGTGAATATTTAGACTATATATCTTTTCACGAATATACACACGATGAGAGAAATGTTTTTGAAAAGGTGGAATGCTACAAAGCCTTAGCAAAGCACTATAATCCAGATATAGAGCTAATTCAAGGCGAGAGCGGCACTCAGTCAAGGAGCGGCGGACACGGCGCTTTGTGGGATGGAGCGTGGACCGAGGAGATACAGGCAAAACAACTTGCACGTCATACCTTGGCAGATTTGATGACTGACGTGCATTTTACATCATATTTTTCGTGTATGGATATGATTGAAGCCTTAAATGGTGATGTAAATAATAAAGATTCATATCTTGATTACGGATATTTTGGTATTCTGGGCGCGGATTTTGATGAAGATGGAAAATCAACAGGAGAGTATTATAAAAAGCCCTCTTATTATGTACTGCAGAACATATGCTCTCTCTTTGCGGAGGACGTTAAAGTATGCTCTCAGCCGATTTTTGTTCATTCCAACTATGCCGCAGCGCAGTACGAAAATCAGCTTCACAGGTATGAAATAACTTCCTGCTCATTTGAAAGAGAAAGTGGAAAGGCATTTGTATATTGGTATCCAACCAATATAATGACAACATGCTATAATTCGTCAATAACTGTAGAGTTTTATACAGAGTCCAAGGACATAAAACTTATTGATATAATGGACGGCTCTGTATATGAGGTTCCGAAGGATATGCTTGAAGACAAAGGCGATGGAGTGTATGCAATAAAAGAACTGCCCATCAAGGATACACCTCTCATTCTGACATTTGGTAATTTTATTATATAAATTTGATAAGGGAGATAACATATGAATACTGTGCTTATAACAGGAGCTTGCATTAACACAGGTGTAGCTATTGTAGAAAAGTTTGCATCAGAGGGATGGAATGTGGTATTTACCGGAAGAAATCGGGAAAAAGTCCGTATAAGTGAAAAAAATTATCAAGAACAATTTGCCGATGTTAAAATCATAGGTTACCCCATTGTTTCGCTTGTTGATGAAAGAACCATTGACGAAAAAGCGGTATCGGAGCTGTTTTCGTATCTTGACAGCAAAGGCATATTTATAGATACACTTGTTCTCAATGCCGCCGACCAAGGACTTGGCATAAAGGCACTTGAAAACCCAATTACTGATTTTATGCGTGTAATAAACACAAATATGGTGTGGAATTACTGTATGTGCGAACACGCTGTAAGACGAATGAAGGAAAACGGCGGAGGAAACATCATATTTATCAATTCAAACACAGCCTACAGAGCGATACCTGACAGGATAGCATATTCAGCTTCAAAAAGCGGTCAGCTTGGTATGATGCGTGCTATGGCACTTGATTTAGGTAAATACAATGTCCGTGTCAATGCTGTTCTTCCTGGTATGATTAAGACAGACAGATGGGATAATAACCCTGATTTTTATAATAATGTTCCATCAAGATATACGCCATTAGGTGATGTTGCTGTTGGTGAAGATGTTGCCGATGCAGCGTGGTATTTTGCGGCTCACGCGAAAAACACCACGGGAGCGGAATTGGTTGTAGATGGTGGAAATATGATACAGCTTTATCCTATTATAAATAAGTAATTTGTCCAAAATAAAACGACGATTTTCTTATAAGAAAGTTGTCGTTTTATTTTGTTGTGTTATTGTAAATGAATTGCACAATAAATTTTTTGTGGTATGATAATCAGAGAAATTATTAAAATGCTTGATGATAAGAAGATTGTGCCAATGCAAGGCGGAATGGAGATTAATATGAAGCACTTACCAAATTTAATTACTATATCAAGAATTGTATCGTCTATTGCACTTATACCGATACAAACTTTTTCATTGGTATTTTTTGTTGTATATACTTACTGCGGTGTTTCAGATGTGTTGGATGGTTTATTTGCAAGAAAGCTGCATTGTGACAGCGAAATCGGAGCAAGACTTGACAGCATAGCGGATATTGTCTTTTACGCTGTTACTGCAATTAAGATTTTGCCTGCATTGTGCAATATATTGGTGCCTTTGCATTGGTGTTTGATTGCCGTTGTAGTGATACTCAGATTAGCTTGCTATGCTGTTGCGTGTGTTAAATATCATTGTTTTGCTTCGCTTCACACGTATCTGAATAAGCTTACAGGATTTTTGATTTTCACAGTTCCCTACATAATATTTCAGCCCTTTGCTAAATTGATTTGTTTGATAATCTGTATTGTAGCTGTGGTTGCCGCTGTGGAGGAACTTGTTATTCATATTTGTGCATATCAATATTGTGCCAACAGAAAAACATTAATAAATTTGCATAATGAATAAAAAATTTCACAGAAATTATACTTCATAATATTCTTGACTTTGGTTGTAGTATTATTTATAATAAAATTAACAATAATTATAGATTGGAGAACGTTGATATGGAAAAATATATGCTTGACGGAATATGGCATTTAGATGGTGCAGGATATTCCTGTGACGGAAATATTCCAGGCTCTGTATATTCGATTTTGTTGGACAACAACCTTATGGAAGACCCATTTTACAGAACAAATGAGCTTGATGCTTTAAATATTATGGAAAACGACTTTGTATTTTCCAGGAAATTTAATTTTTCAAAACCTGATAAAGATATACCTGTACTGTTGCATTGTGACGGCTTGGATACAATTTGCGATATATACATAAATGGTAAATTTGTCGGAAGCACCAACAATATGCACCGCTCGTATGAGTTTGATGTGACAGAATTTTTGACAGACGGGGAAAACGAAATAAAGATACAATGCTTTTCTGCTAACAAATACATAAAAGAAAAGCACGCCCAAAATCCTGTGCCTGGTGTAGGACATTGTCTTGCAGGTTTTACACACTTGCGTAAGGCGAGCTGTATGATGGGATGGGATTGGGGTCCCCGACTTCCTGATGCAGGAATTTGGAGATCTATCTATTTACTTACAGTAAACTCTGACAGAATAAAAGAGGTTCATATAACTCAGCGCCACGAAGACGGCAAAGTGTTTGTTACCCCCTATGTTAAATGTGAGAAGAACACAGCAGAGATTAGAGTTACTGTCACTGCACCTGATGGAAAGACGTTCACCTTAAATGCAAATCAGGAAAGTGAGATAGATAACCCAATGTTGTGGTGGCCAAACGGCTTTGGTGAACAGAACTTATATACTTTTACCACAGAACTATACGAAAACGGAGCAGTTGCAGACAGTGATAAAAAGCGTATTGGTCTGCGTGAGCTTAAGTTAATCCGTGAAAAAGACGAATACGGAGAAAGCTTTTGCCACGAGGTTAACGGCATAAGATTTTTTGCTATGGGTGCTGATTATATCCCTGAAGATAATATCCTGTCACGTATCACAAAGAACCGCACCGAAATCCTGTTAAAGCGTTGTATAGAGGCAAATTTTAATGCCATAAGAGTATGGGGCGGAGGATATTATCCTGACGATTTCTTCTTTGATTTGTGTGACGAGTTGGGACTTGTTGTTTTTGAAGATTTAATGTTTGCGTGTATGAACGTTCCTGACAACAAGGAAATGTATGACAATGTTGCAGCAGAGGTGCGTGAAAATCTGATTAGAATGCGTCACCACGCTTGTATCGGTGTTATCTCGGGTAATAATGAAATGGAAACAGGTATGGTATGGTGGGGCGAAGACGGAATGGATCAGCGTAAGGCATCATATATAAGATTATTTGAGCATATCATTCCCGATATTGCGAAAGAGGTTTGCCCGTATCTGCCGTATATTCCGTCATCACCGACCTCATACGGCTCATTTATTGATACAAGAAACGAGAATATGGGGGACAGTCACTATTGGGCGGTATGGCTTGGTGATACGCCTTTTACTGAATATCGCAATCATTACTTCAGATATTTAAGTGAGTTTGGGTTTGAGTCATTCCCAAGTGAAAAGACGGTTAACTCCTTTACTTTGCCTGAGGAACGTAACCTCTTTAGCCGTACGGTTGAGATGCATCAGCGTTGTGTTGGCGGAAATAAAAAGATGCTTTCATATCTTGCCGATACGTTTTTATATCCGACAGATTTCAGCACATTGCTTTATGCCTCGCAGTTGCTTCAGGCAGAAGCAATCCGCTATGGCGTTGAGCATTTACGCCGTCATCGTGGTCGTTGTATGGGTGCGCTTTATTGGCAGTTGAATGATATTTGGCCTGTTGCATCCTGGGCAAGTATTGACTATTACGGAAGATTAAAAGCCCTTCAATACGTTGCAAAGCGATTCTTTGCGCCTGTTATGATTTCCTGTAAGGAAATTGGCGAAACAGCGACACGTCCTGCTCCGATTATGGAGGTTGGATATTATGATTACAGCACAGAGGCACAGCTTAGTGTAGCCAATGAAACATTAAATGATGTTAAGGGAACTGTAAAATGGGAACTTCGCAATGCAGTGTCAACCATTATTAAAAGCGGTTCTGAGGACATATGCGTGCCTGCACTTACTTCAAAGTGGCTTGAGAATATGGACTTTAACAAGACCGATGTTCTCAATAACTACATAAGCTATTCATTTGAGGTTGATGGTGAAGTGGTATCAAGCGGCACAGCGTTGTTTACTGTTCCAAAACACTTTAATTTCAGGGACCCGCACTTACGTTGTGAAGTAAAGGGCGACGAAATAACTGTTTATGCAGACTCCTATGCGAAGTATGTGGAAATAGACTCGCCTGACAGTGACTTTATATTAAGTGACAACTATTTTGATATGAATGCCGGAAGTGTTACAGTAAAAGTTCTGGAGGGAACCCCCACAAACATTCGTTTACGCAGTGTATATGACATCAGATAAATAAAAGAGAGGCTGTTAAAAAAGTAATTTTCGGGACGTCGGTGACGCCGTCCACTACAATTAATTTTGTATGATAATTAGATTTTACACAAAATGTAGGGGGTGGCGGATTTCGGCAAACCGCTTGGAATTTATTCTATGCTGTCACGTCGCGAATGGGTTAAAACTATGAGTCTATTTCTGAGGAAAAGTACAATAGATATTTTAATTGTTTAGCATAAGCAAAACTCCACTCGTGCAGAGAGTGGAGTTTTGTTATCTTGAATTATAGTATATTATACAGTTTGTAATGTCTGCATTTTGTAGAATTCGCCTTCTTTAGCCATCAGTTCATCAAATGTGCCTATTTCACAGCAGACTCCGTTTTTGATAACTGCAATGCGGTCGGCATCACG
>CACWIG010000019.1 GCA_902760955.1 uncultured Ruminococcus sp.
AGATATATACGGAAACCAACGGTTGCCTTGAAGACATTATGCCGAAGCCGACAGGCACTAAGTTCGGTGCCCACGCATGTAACATAGCACATTTTACCGATGTATTACTAAACGACGTACAGCCTGACTTTGAACCTATTCAGGGTACCAATATGATAAAAATTCTTCAGGCTATTTATAAGTCAGCAGAAACAGGCAGAGAAGTTATACTTGAACAGGAGATGTAATTATGAAAGTTTTAGTCTGGAATGAGAATTTCCACGAAAAAGAAAATCCATATATAACAGAGCTTTATCCCGGGGGCTTGCACGAATATATCGCATCAATTTTAAAATCAGATGATGTTGAGGTAAGTACAGCCACCCTTGATGATGAGGAATGCGGACTTACAGATGATGTGCTTAAGGAAACAGACGTACTCATCTGGTGGGGACATATGGCTCATAATAAAGTGTCTGATGAGATTGTAGAGAGGGTACACAATTATATTATGTCGGGTATGGGACTTATTGTTCTTCATTCGGGGCATCACTCAAAGATTTTTAAAAAGATTAACGGCACCACTTGTAATCTAAAATGGAGAGATGGTGCACGGGAACGCATATGGACAATAAAACCAAACCACCCTATTGCAGAGGGAGTGGACGAAACCTTTGTGTTGGAATGTGAAGAGATGTACGGAGAGCCATTTGATATTTCAGAACCTATGGAAACAGTTTTTATGGGTTGGTTTGACGGCGGAGAGGTGTTCCGCTCGGGTTGCACCTGGGTGAGAGGCAACGGCAAAATTTTCTATTTCCAGCCTGGCCACGAAACAAACAAGGCATTTCATAACGAGAATGTTCAAAAGATTTTGAAAAACGCTGTTAAATGGGCTTGCCCCATAAAGAAAAATATTCCTTTGGAATGTCCACATACTGAACCCTTTGAATAAGAGTTAAATTTTAAACGACACCTATTGATAGCAACGAACCTCCAAAACGTAGATTTTGGAGGTTCGTTTTTATGATTATCCGATATGCTTAATTGTTTTGTCAACCAAGGTATTTATGTCAACACAATTCATTCCTGAAATGCTTGTTTGTAACTTGCCGTTGGTACACTTTGTCCATTTTTCTCCGATTGATGCAAAACCATTTTTCATTCCCATTATAGAGCCGACTGTAGCTCCGTTACAATCTGTATCAAATGCGGATTCAACAGCTAAACATATTGATTTTCCGAAATCGTCTTCGCCGTATAAAAGTGCGTAAACAACAATGCATGCATTAGAAATTGTATGGATAAAATTACGTGCGTCACGATCAGGGTATTTGGCATAAAATTTTTCAAAAGCTTCTTCCTTACCAATTCCGTTTTTATAATCTTCGACCATATTGTGTATTTCTTCATACAGCCTGGAAGTCGTTGGGATTTGAGAAATACCGCAGGTTATAATATCAACCATATCATCACTTACAGCAGCACGTGCAAGCATAGCTGCAACAAACATTTCACCATACATTCCGTTTCTGATATGTGATATGGAGGCATCACGAAATGCCATTTCTGCCGCAAGTTTTGGATTGCCGGGGTTTATGTAACCAAAATAATCCCCCCTGATTTGTGCGCCTATACATTCTCGATATGGATTTTTATATATTGCAGAAGCTGGCGGACAATAACCATTTACAAAATTGCGATAAGCAATACTTTCAGCAGTACAGTATGCATTTTTAGGCTGAGAGTTCATCCACACACTTGCAATATTTGCAGGAGTAAAATCTCTGCCGTATTTTTCTATCATATTTTGATACAAAACGGTGTAATTTGTGTCATCATCTTTTGGCGCACATTCCAAGTTGTCAGGGCAAACGACGGTTTGAAATTTATATACATATTTGTCCTGAATACTTTCGGTAACATCAGTAGATAAAATATATCTGTGCATTGGATAATTATTTGTTTCCTTTAAAAATGGAATAAGCTCATCACGCCTGCATCCTTCAAGGACTTTACCAAGTAGGCAACCGCAAATTCTGCCGTACCACGCACCCTTAATCTTTTCTTCTGAAGTTGCATTTTCAATCACAGGATATTCGTCACATAACGAAAGCTTTTGAATTTCGCTAAGTGTTGAAGGCTCGTTATAAGCATAATCAACTCGTGTTTTTGCCGGAGACACTATGTGTTCATAGATAATATCCGCAAATTTTTCTTTCATAACTCCCTTTTCAAGTTTGGAGATGGAATTAAATAAATCTGAATATTTTTCGATATCAAGTCCTTCATCTATACATTCTCTATATTCAAGATAGAGTTTTTCTGAATAGACATCCCACATTTCAAGCAGTTCATAGCTAGGACGTTGTTCTCTCATATTTTCGTTTTCTTCAAGGGTTCTGACATTGCTGTCCAACAGCAAATAATCCAATGTCACATTAAAATACTTTGCAATCTTGACAATATTGTCAATGTCAGGCATACTTTCGCCTGTTTCCCATTTGCTCACAGCTTGTCGAGATACATTAAACTTTTCGGCAAACTTTTCGCTTGTCAAACCATTTTCTTTTCTTAACGCCTGAATTTTTAGGTTAAAGTCCATTTTAATTCTCCTTTAATGTTAAAAGTTTTATAATTTGTATGTTATTATATCATAATTTACGCCCATATCAACCAATTTGTAGTTGACAATTATGCAAATGTTGGTTGCGTAAAAAACATATCAAAAAAAGACACCCTTGTGGATGACTTTATAAAGCAACAAATTTTTAAATGAAGCATTTGCCTATCGGTAAATATGAAGTGACAGCGTTGCCGTCATGAAGTAAATCCGCCAAAGCGGATTAATGAAGCGAAGCGTTCCAAATGTGCCGCAAGGCACACTTCATTAGCAAAGCGACTTCATGTGCGAAGCACACTTCATGTTCCTTAAGGAACACTTCATTGAAAGAACGACTTGCCGAAACAAGTCGTTCTTTCTGGCTCCTCCAGTTGGACTCGAACCAACGTCCGTTTGCAACATCACCTCACCTGCACCGTCTTTGACGGTTTGCTTCGCTGTGTTGCGGCACAACCCTCCGCACTCCCTGTTTCCGCCACAGGCGGCGGTCGTTGCTCGGTTCCCTGCGTCCGCAAGCGGCTCGCAGGCTCGTTGGTTCAACTCATTTAAAGAATACAACAAAAAAGCACCCTTTTGGGTGCCTTTTGTGTTGGCTCCTCCAGTTGGACTCGAACCAACGACCCTGCGGTTAACAGCCGCATGCTCTACCAACTGAGCTATAGAGGAATATTTAAATTTAACACCTATATATTGTAACAGATTTTTGCATTTTGTCAAGAGTTTTTTTTTAAAAATTCAGAAATTTCTGAATTTATTTTTATTTGCCA
Organism: uncultured Ruminococcus sp.; assembly: GCA_902760955.1. Lineage (GTDB taxonomy): Bacteria > Bacillota > Clostridia > Monoglobales > Monoglobaceae > UMGS1820. The sequence goes on from CACWIG010000019.1 coordinate 3,370, forward strand.
TCTATCAATAACAGATTTATCCATAGGCAGAATATCAGATAGCTTATATTCTATCCCTAATTCTTTATATTTATTCACGCCTAATGTATGATAGGGTAAAAGCTCAACCTTTTTTATATTGGAAAAAGTTTTGGCATATTCTGACAAAGCTCGTATATAGCTTGGATTATTGTTAATTGTAGGCACAATAACCGCCCTCAGCCAAACATCTGTATTAAACCTGCGCAGTTGGTCGGCAAATTTTCTATAATCCTCTATATCTCCGCCTGTGATTTTTTTGTATTCCAAATCATCAAGGTGCTTTACATCTAACATAACAAGGTCAGCAAGTGATAATATTTCACTATAATCAGTTATATTGCCGATACCTGCTGTATCTATTGCTGTATGAATTTCCTCTGCTTTGCAGAGTTTTAGCATAGCGGTAAGGAATTCGGGTTGAAGCAGAGGGTCTCCCCCTGAAAAGGTTACACCGCCGCCTGATGACATAAAGTATGGCTTATAACGCTTGATTTTATCAAAAAGCTCACCTGCGGTTATTTCATTGCCGATTGTCTGACTCCAGGTATCAGGGTTGTGACAAAAGGAGCATCTGAGCTTGCACCCCTGAAAAAATACAACAAAACGAACACCAGGCCCGTCAACAAGCCCCATGCTCTCATATGAATGTATTTTACCTTTGACTTTGCGACATTCTTCCATTTAATTTATCCCCTGTTTTATTTTTCGTTAAGAAATACCTTTGCTGATGCCATATCATCTTCTGAGAGTACAAGAACTCCGTTTTCAAGCAATATTCTCGCACAAATACCGCTACCGTTTATCTTTTTGCCTGTAAAGCTTCCGTCATAGATATGCTTGCAGCCGCAAGAAGGACTTCCGTCTTTTAACAAGGCGAAAACAACGTGATTTTCCTTTGCGATTTTAAGAACCTCATCAGCACCTTTTTGAAATTGCTCGGTAACGTCGTCGCCATCCATATTATAAACTTTGCCATCTCTGATTTCTGACGGACTTCTGGGCGTGGTTAGTCCGCCCAATACCTCAGGGCATACGGGTATCAGCATACCTCTGTTTTTCCACTCTAAAAAAGTTTTATCCCGCAATAGCTGACTTTCGCCGTCGTATCTTGTGCAATGACCGTACAGACAAGCGGAAACAAGTATTTTTTTCTTAGGTATATTATTTGTGCTTTTGTTATTTTTCTTCATATTTTACCTCACGCTTAAAAAGGTTATCAGGCAGTTGTATTATAATTATTGCGGCAAACATCACAATACAACCCAAAAGCTCAAGAACTATGGGACTGTCGTGTAGAATAATTATTCCGAATATCAGAGCAAAAACAGACTCCAAGCTCATCATAATTGATGCGGCGGTGGGCTCTGCATATCTCTGACCTATTGGTTGAAGTGTGTATCCTATTCCGCAGGCAAACAGTCCTGAGTATAGAATAGGAACAGTACATTGCTTTACTATCTCTATTGACGGGTGCTCAAATATAAACATTATGATAATATTAATTATTCCGCATACAAAGAATTGCAGACTTGCAAATTTGATGGCGTTGACATCTGAGGACAAGTTACCAACCAAGATAATATGTATTGAAAACAGTACCGCACAAATCAGAGTAAGGATATCACCGAAGTTAATCCTGCCTTGATTTCCCGTCATACACAGCATATACATTCCGCAAAGAGCGATAAATGCACACACAATTGTTCTGACAGTTATTTTCTTGCCTAAAAAGATACTGATTATAGGAACAAATATCATATACATAGCTGTGATAAAACCCGACTTACCAGGGGTTGTAAAAGCAAGTCCCCAAGTCTGAATTGTACTTGCCGCACACAATACTATACCGCATATAATACCGCTTTTAAGTAACTCTTTATTGTTTTCGGCTTTGGGTGTCAGTTTGTTTTTAGGCTTTCTGAATGCAATGGGAAGAAGAACAAAAGAACCGATAAGCATACGTATTCCGTTAAATGTATTTGCACCGATATATTCCATCCCTGCACTTTGTGCAACAAAGCCTGAACCCCATACTATTGCTGTTAAAATAAGAATTAAACTGCCCTTTATTCTTTGCATATATGTCATAATAGTCCTCCAAAAATTTAAGTCGTAAATATTATACATATAAATTATTATAAATACAAGAGGCTTTGCCAAAATTATTTAAAAAAATGTTTTTTTATAGTATTATATCAAATTATTGATAATCGGCGGCATAAAATATACCGCCGATTAGAAGTTTAGTTACATCTGCAATTTCTGCCGCAGCCGTTGCATCTGTGGCACGGGCTTGAGCCTGAGTCGTCGCTTGCCTTTTGAGGTGGGAAAAATTCGTCAATAGGAAATCTGATATCGTTAAATAAACTGCACGGGTTTTCTTCCGTTGCAGACGGACATTCCTGAGTCGGAATACAAAAGTCAACAGCATCAAGAAGAAGCTGTGAATCTCTCTCAAGACGTACTATCGAGAATAATCCGAAAGATACTTCGATATGACGAATGTCGTCGCATACCAAGAGTTCACCATCAAAGCAATCGCATATATTTCTTGGGAACATTCTTGAAGAACCGCCTGAACAGTTTGATGTTGTAGCACATTCATCACATTCACAACAATCACAGCAGTCACAATGGTGACGAGGTTCTACTATTCTTGCACTAAGTGCGACAGGTTCAACTGCCTCTACAACAACTGTCGGCAAACTTGTATTCTGCCAACAGTTTGCAAGTTCACAACTTGTGCCTAAGTTGGAATTGGACTTAAACACTTTGGAATTTCCCTCTGAGCCGAAGAGAATAACTCTCTTATCAAACATAGAGAGTCCGTGTATAATTGTTGGGTTACATAATCCGCTGAATATCTCTAATGTGACGTTTACGTAGAACTTCATATCAACAGAGAAATATCCGTTGTTAAAGGACAGAGGCTCAATATTGGTGTATACCCAAATGATTTCAGCTCTCTTGAGTTTTACGTTAGTTGCGGTTTCAACCAAATCCTGATCGCATTTTGAAATGTAAACTCTTGTGTTTGACACACAATCTCTGTCACGACAGGAGTCATATATCTGTGTCGTGTCAACACATACAGGATCACTGAAATCTTCTTGTCTGCGGGCGCGTGTTTCAACAGACTCTTCTGCGGCATCTGCGGCGGCTGCAGCTATTGCGGCTGCCTCGTCTACGGCGTTGTCGCAGTCTGTTTCGCAAATAGTAATACATTTTTCGTCGTGCTTATGATTTCTTTCATATCTATCGCTCATATTACTCAACCTTTCTGTAAGCTCAATATTTTGTTCGACTGCTTAGGGTGAAAGTACAAATCTGAACCTGCCAAAAACAATTAATTTAGGCATCTTTCGGCTTGTCGTCTTTGATAGGCGTCAGCCTATCTGCATTCTCCGCACCAAAATCTGCTCAAAATCTCGGTTCGGATTTGTACTTTCACCCTATTCTTCAGTCATTATTATCATATGGACATATCGCTTTTTTTGTTACCCATTTTATTTATATGTTTATATTTTTGCAAAACAAAGATTGTGCAAAATAACTAAAATATTGATGCATTATTGTGAAACATTAGGTTGATTTATCTGAGAAATTAATGTAGAATATAGATATTAAAAGTTTTTAAGGAGGAATGTAATTTTGAAACTTTATGACACAAATAATATTAAAAATTTTTGCCTGTTAGGACACGGAAACGCCGGTAAAACATCATTGGCAGAAGCTATATTATATACCTCCGGTAACACGGACAGATTAGGCAGAACTGCTGAAGGTAACACTGTTATGGACTTTGACCCTGAAGAGATTAAACGCAAATTCTCTATTAGTACTGCTATGGCAGCTTGCGAATGGAATGGTGTCAAGTTCAATATTTTAGATACACCTGGATATTTTGACTTTGTAGGCGAAGTTCAAGAGGCTGTTCGCGTATCTGATGCGGCTGTTATTGTTTTAAGCGGTAAGTCAGGCCTGACCGTCGGTGCCGAAAAGGCGTGGAAGTATTGTGAAGAAAGAAAACTTCCAAGGCTTATATTCATCAATAAGGTTGATGACGAAAGAGTTAATTATCAGGCTGTATTGCAACAGCTTAAAGATAAATACGGAAAGAGGATTGCTCCTTTCCAGCTACCTATCAGAGAGGGAGAAAAGATTACGGGTTTCGTTAACATTGTAGAACAAGAGGCAAGAAAGTTTGACGGAACAAGAACTGTTACGGCTGAAACCCCTGAGGAGTTAAAGGATGAACTTGCATCACTGCGTGAAATGATATGCGAGGCCGTTGCAGAAACCTCCGAGGAGCTTATGGACAAATACTTCGCAGGAGAAGAATTTACTTTGCCCGAAATGTACGAAGCCTTGAGAAGCGGTGTTGCAGAGGGTGATATTGTTCCTGTACTTTGCGGAAGTGCATATCATAAGTTGGGTATATCATCATTGATGAATGCAATTCACGCATACTTCCCTGCACCTAACAGCAGAGATGAATTTATAATTGGCAAAAAACAGGACGGAAGTGAATCAAGACTTAAAGTTGATGTAAGCGACCCAATGTCAGCACTTGTATTTAAGACTGTTGCTGACCCATATGTTGGAAAACTGTCATATTTTAAGGTTTATTCAGGCGTTATGACACCCGATACAACTGTTTACAATATGAATAAAGACATAAACGAAAAAATCGGTAAGATATATGTGGTAAACGGAAAGAAACAGACGGAGGTTGAAAGATTAAACGCCGGTGATATAGGTGCGGTTGCAAAACTTACCAAAACCGCAACAGGCGATACGCTGAGCGGACTTAATCATCCTCTTGAACTTGATGGCATTGATTTTGTTAAACCGAATATGTCACTTGCGGTTGTACCTAAGGCAAAGGGTGACGAGGATAAAATTACTCAGGGCTTAACCAAACTTATGGAGGAGGATAAGACCTTCAAACTTGAAAATAACAAGGAAACACGTCAGCAGATACTTAAAGGTTTGGGTGACCAGCACATAGAAGTAATATGCAGTAAACTCAAGAATAAGTTTGGTGTTGATATTGCTTTTGAAGCACCGAAGGTTGCTTATCGTGAAGCTATACGCAAGAGCGTAAAAGTAGAAGGAAAGCATAAAAAGCAATCAGGCGGACACGGTCAGTACGGACACGTATGGATTGAGTTTGAACCTGCCGACAATGGTCTTGTTTTTGAAGAAAAGATTTTTGGCGGAAGTGTTCCTAAGGGTTACTTCCCTGCTGTTGAAAAGGGACTTTTAGAGTCTATGCAACAGGGTGTTCTCGCAGGATATCCTATGGTAGGACTTAAGGCTACTTTGGTTGACGGCTCCTATCACGATGTTGACTCCTCTGAAATGGCATTTAAGATTGCTGCAAATCTTGCGTACAAAGCGGGTATGGTTCAGGCTTCACCTGTTATATTAGAGCCTATCGGACACTTAGCCGTCACCGTTCCTGATAGTTACACAGGTGATATAATCGGTGATATCAACAAGCGACGCGGACAAATGCTTGGTATGACTCCTGCAGGAGATGGAATGACAACAGTAGAGGGCGAGGTTCCTGTGGCTGAAATGAACAGCTATTCTTCAGATTTACGCAGTATGACTCAGGCAAGAGGCGAATATGAGTTTGAGTTTGAGCGTTATCAGGAGGCTCCGTCAAACATTGTTGACAAAATTGTTGCATCTGCAAAAAAAGATTAATTCTATGATTTTACATCACCCCTAAGGTATTAACCTCAGGGGTGATTTGATTTACATTTAACTATTTAACAAATTATTAAAATTAATGCTCGGAACTTGACATATACTTATACAATAGTATATAATTAAAATTCAATATCCAATCATAAATTAGATATGGTTGGATTAGTACAGAATATAACACAAATGGTAGGAGGCGGCAAAATGTTGTGTTGCAGATGTAAGAAAAATCTTGCAGTTGTGTATGTTACCAGGATGGACCCTGACGGCACTTCAAAGAATGAGGGCTACTGCCTTACTTGTGCCCAGGAGCTTAACTTAGGTCCTGTCAATGATATGATGAAAAATATGGGATTAAATGCCGAGGAAATGGACGGTCTTAACCGTGAGATGGCTGATATGCTTGAAGAAATGGGCGATGATGTCAGCTTTGAAGGCGGTATGGATATGTTTGGCGATATGGACGATAGTGATGACGAAAATATGAGCCGAAGTATGCAAAAAAACCCCTTTGATTTTATGAATAAAATGTTCGGACAGAACAAGGACAAAGAAAAGACAGATAAACCCGATAACAAACAGAATTCAGGCAAAAAGGCGAAGAAGGATAAGAAACGCAAAAACCTTGACAACTTCGGCGTGAATTTAACAGAGAAGGCTCGCAGAGGTGAGATTGATGAGGTTATCGGCAGAGAAGTTGAGATGGCAAGAACGGCTCAAATTCTAAACCGCAGAACCAAAAATAATCCCTGTCTTATCGGTGAACCCGGTGTGGGTAAAACAGCAATAGCAGAAGGGCTTGCATTGAAAATCGTAAGAGGCGACGTTCCTGCAAAATTACTGAAGTACGAGATATATATGCTTGATATGACTGCTGTTGTTGCAGGTACGCAATTCCGCGGTCAGTTTGAATCCCGTCTGAGAAATATAATAGAAGAAGTAAAACAAGCAGGCAATATCATACTTGTTATAGACGAAATTCACACTATTGCATCAGCAGGTGACGCTGAGGGAGGTATGAGTGCAGGAAATATTTTAAAACCTGCCCTCTCACGTGGTGACATTCAGGTTATCGGTGCGACTACATTAGAGGAATATCGTAAGCATATCGAAAAGGATGCGGCACTTGAACGCAGATTTCAAACTGTTATGGTTGAAGAGCCAACTGTTGAGGAAACAGTTGAAATTCTGAAAGGTATCAAGGGTCATTATGAAGAATATCACAAGGTTAAAATTACTGATGATATTATAAGAACAGCGGCAGTTTTGTCCGAACGATATATAAGTGACAGATTTTTGCCTGATAAGGCAATAGATTTAGTTGACGAGGCAGCATCTAAAGCAAACCTTGAAAATACTAAACTATTGGACCTTGAAAAACTGAAAAGCGAATTGTCTGATATAGATACAGAAATCGAAGACTTAAATGCCAAACTTGACGAGGAACTTGATAAAGAAAGAGTTGCTGTTGAAAATAATAATGGTAATTATGAGCACGAAGAAGACGAGCAAGGCTTGGGGATATATGAAAAGATTGCTGAGCTTAAAAGCCGCAAGCTGAGAGTAGAAGAAAAAATCAATGAGCTTGAAGGCGACGGTCTGTATGTATATCTGACAACAGATGATATTGCGGCTGTTATAGAAATGTGGACTAAAATTCCCGTAAAACATATAAGTGAATTTGAAACAAACAGACTCTCTAACTTAGAGGAGAGGTTGCATAAGCGTCTGATAGGTCAGGACGAGGCTGTATCTGCGGTTTCAAGGGCAATCAGAAGAAAACGTGCAGGTATTGCTTTGAAGAGAAGACCTGTATCCTTTATATTTGTCGGACCTACGGGCGTAGGTAAAACCGAATTGGTAAAAAGAATTTCGGAAGAGGTGTTTGACGGTCAGGATGCACTTATTCGTCTTGATATGTCTGAATATATGGAGAAACACTCTGTGTCAAAGCTTATAGGTTCTCCTCCAGGATATGTGGGATATGATGATGCAGGACAATTAACCGAGAAGATACGCAGACATCCGTATTCTGTAATTCTGCTTGACGAAATAGAAAAGGCGCACGAAGATGTCTTTAATATGTTGTTACAGATTTTAGACGACGGAAGAATTACGGATAGCCACGGCAGAACTGTGTCCTTTGAAAATACCATAATCATTATGACATCTAATGCAGGAAGCGACCGAAAGTCGAATATTGTAGGTTTTAATGACGAAGACGAGGCAATAGGAATGAAGGCAGAGCGTGCATTAAAAGAATTGTTCAGACCTGAGTTCTTGAACAGAGTTGACGAAGTTGTTGTTTTCAAAGAATTAAAACGTAATGAGCTTATTCAAATTGTTTCTCTGATGCTTGATGAACTTTCAAAGGGACTTGCCGAAAAGGGCATCAACCTTTCCGTTGATGATGAAGCAAAAGAGGTTATATTAGATAAGTCCTATAAAAAGGAGTATGGTGCAAGACCTATGCGCAGATATATTGAAAGACATATAGAGGACGCCCTTGCACAGAAGATAATTACAAATGAATTATCAAGCGGTCAGACGGCATATGTTACAAGCGAAAACGGCGAAATAAAAGTTGATGTAAAATAATGTAAATCAAAAAGGCAAGCCAATCGGTTTGCCTTTTTGTGTATTGTGATATTAAAATTGAATAAAAAATAAAATTATTATTGTCTGTCTATGGATATATCGTTCAATTTTGCTAAAAATAAAAAAAATGCTTGCGGAAATGGGTAAAATAGGGTAAAATGATAAAGTGGTAATAAGAGTGTATATAATCATATCTGTGAGTAAGTTTTTACGACTCATAGAATTAAATGAAAGGAATTGATATATACAATGAAAAAATCATCCATCAGTAATTCAGAATATAAGAAACGTAAAGAATTTATTAAAAGTGAGATTGCAGGTAAAATCAGAAGATATTTTGGTAAGACTGTTGAACAGGCTAACTTAAAAGAAATATACAATGCTGTATCTTTTACAATCAGAGATGAAATTATGGAAAAGTGGATTGCTTATAAGCAAGAAGCTGATAAAAAGTCGCAAAAGGAATTATATTATCTCTCGTTTGAGTTCCTTATGGGAAGGGCTATGGGAAATAATTTGATGAATATGCTTGAAACAGACTTGTATCGTGATGCCCTTAAGGAACTTAATGTTTCTCTTGAAGATATAGAGGAGCAGGAAAATGATGCAGGTCTTGGTAACGGCGGTCTGGGCAGACTTGCAGCTTGTTTTTTGGATTCCCTTACAAATCTTGAACTTCCTGCATATGGTTGCGGTATCCGTTATGAATACGGACTTTTCAGACAGAAGATTGTTGACGGCTATCAGATAGAGATGCCTGACCCTTGGTTACAGGGCGGAAATGTATGGGATATTGCCCGTCCCGAAGATACAAAGGAGATACACTTCGGCGGCAGAATTGAAGAATATATGGAAGATGGAAAACTGAAATTCCGTCACGTTGATTATAATACTGTCATTGCCGAGCCGTACGATATGCCTATTACGGGCTTTAATACAGAAACAGTTAATACCTTGAGATTGTGGAAGGCTTGCTCGCCTGAGGTTATTGATATGAGTGAATTTAACCGAGGCGACTATGCAAAGGCAAGTGAAAATAAGGAACTTGCAGAGGTTATTTCAAAGGTTTTATATCCCGAGGATAATCACTACGAGGGAAAACTTCTCAGATTGAAGCAGCAGTATTTCTTTGTATCTGCTACTATTCAATGGATAATCTCTAAGCACAAGCAGAAAAATCTGCCAATGCAAAGTATTCCTGAGTTGGTACAAATTCATATCAATGATACACATCCGACCATTGCTATTCCTGAGTTAATGAGAATATTAATGGACGAAGAAGGTCTTGGTTGGGATGAAGCGTGGAGCATTGTTGGTAAGACGTTTGCATATACCAATCACACGATTTTGTGTGAGGCTCTTGAAAAATGGCCTATGGAAATGGTTGATAAGCTGTTGCCGAGACTCGGTCAGATTATACACGAGATTGACAGACGCCAAAGAGAATATCTGTGGGAGAGATTTCCTGGGGACTACGGCAAGATTGAGTATATGGCTGTTATTTCACACGGTCAGGTAAGTATGGCTAACCTTTGCTTAACCGCTTGTCACAGTGTAAATGGTGTTGCGGCACTCCATACTGAAATTCTTAAAAAAGAAACATTTAAGGATTATTACAGCATTTATCCGTATAAGTTTAAGAATATGACAAACGGCGTTACCTTCCGCAGATGGTTGTATAAGGCTAATCCTAAACTTTCAAATCTTATTTGTGAGTCTATCGGCGATGGTTGGGTTAAGGATTATAAACAGCTTGATAAGCTGACACCTTTTGCTGATGATGCGGCTTTCCGTGAAAAGTTTGCGGATATTAAGCACGAAAATAAAGAGCGTTTGGCTAAATATATCCTTGATAATAATGGCATTGTTGTTGACCCGAACAGTATGTTTGATGTTCAGATTAAGCGTTTGCACGAATATAAGCGTCAATTATTAAAGGCTATGCACATCATATACAACTATATTAAGATTACCGAAAGCAATGGTGACTTTAACGTACAGCCTACAACATATATTTTTGCGGCTAAGGCGGCTCCTGGATATCATATGGCTAAACTTATTATCAAGTTTATCAACGATATAGCAACTGTTGTAAATAACGACCCGAGAACAAAAGACTTGATGAAGGTTGTATTTATCGAAAATTACAGCGTTTCAAGTGCGGAAAAGATTGTTGCTGCCGCCGATTTAAGTGAGCAGATTTCTACTGCTTCAAAAGAGGCGTCAGGCACAGGTAATATGAAACTTATGTTAAATGGTGCGCTTACCATAGGAACTATGGATGGTGCCAATGTTGAGATAAGAGAGCAGGTAGGAGATGACAATATATTTATATTCGGACTTTCATCTCAGGAGGTTTTGAATATTTATACAAGCGGTAAATCTCCAAGTTCTGAAATTTATGCGACAAATCCTGTTATTAAGCGTGTTGTAGATACCTTGATTGACGGCACATTCAATCCTGAAACCAATCTTTTCTACGACATATACAGATCGCTTGTAATAGGCGACAACGGCTTTGCCGATAACTATTTGCTTTTGCCTGATTTTGAGTCATATCTTTCGGCAAATGCACACGTAAAAGAAAAATATCGTGACAAAGATGCGTGGGTTCGTTCTGCTGTTATGAATACTGCAAAAGCAGGATTTTTCTCAAGTGACCGTACTATTGAGGATTATAACAGAGAAATTTGGCACCTGAGATAAAATAATTCAGAAAAATAAAATTTATTTAATATTTTAATTTTACATTGGAAAGGGAAATGTATTATGAAAAAATTATTAGCTTTATTACTTGTATGTGTAATGGCAATATCTTTTGCGGCTTGTGGCAATACTGCTCCTGCAACAGATAACAACGAAACAGCAACTGCACAGAGCGACCTTGATTACATTAAGGAAAAAGGTACTTTAGTAGTTGGTATTACTGATTTTGAGCCTATGGACTACAAAGATGACCAGGGAAATTGGATTGGCTTTGATGCTGACCTTGCAAAAGCATTTGCAGAAAGCCTTGGCGTTGAAATTGAATTTGCTGAAATCGAATGGGGTAACAAAATCTTAGAGTTAAACGGCAAATCTATTGACTGTGTTTGGAATGGTATGACACTTACAGATGAAGTAACATCTTCTATGGATTGTTCAATTCCTTACTGCAACAATCAGCAGGTTGTTGTAGTTCCTGCTGAAAAGGCTGCTGACTATCAGACAGCGGACAGCTGTAAGGAACTTAACTTTGCAGTAGAAGAAGGTTCAGCAGGTGAAGATATGGCAAAGGAAAACGGCTTTAACTACACTGCCGTTAAGGATCAGGCTACTGCTGTTATGGAGGTTGCTTCAGGTACAAGTGATGCCGCTATTATTGACTCACTTATGGCTGCTGCTATGGTTGGCGAAGGTACAGGCTATGAGAGCTTAACTTATACTGTTGGTCTTAACAGTGAGGAATACGGCGTTGGTTTCCGTAAAGGTTCTGAGCTTAAAGCTATGCTCGATAAGTTCTTTGAAGATGCAAAGGCAAGCGGTCAGCTTAAGGAAGTTGCTGAAAAGTACGGCGTTCAGGCTGCTCTTATTAAATAATATCAGATTATTAAAAGACAATCCCTCGCTCCCTTTATAACAGGGAGCGATAATGGGGTTGTCGCTTTGTGATAGCTCCTCTCTATAATTTGGGAGCCTTTGTGTTGAATGTTATAAAAAGGAATGAATTTGAACATATGCAACTCATAAATAGAATTATTGAACAATTCCCCATAGTTTTTCCCGCACTTAACGTGGGCTTTTTGCAGACGCTTAAATTGTTTGCAATTACACTTGTGGGTGCATTGCCGTTGGGACTTATAATTTCCTTTGGTTCAATGACCAAATTTAAGCCAATCAGCTTGCTGACAAAGGTTGTAGTGTGGATAGTTAGAGGTTCGCCGTTAATGTTACAGCTTATGATTATCTATTATTTACCTGGACTTGTAGGCAAGAATATTTGGGGAGGCGGAGAAAGCGGCAGATTTATCGCCGCCGCAATTGCATTTATTATGAACTATGCTTGCTACTTCTCTGAGATATACCGAGGAGGAATACAAGGTGTTCCCGTAGGTCAGCAGGAGGCAGGACAAGTTTTGGGACTTACCAAGACACAGGTGTTCTTTAAGGTAACCCTTTTGCAGATGGTTAAAAGAATTGTACCACCTATGTCAAACGAGATAATAACTCTTGTCAAAGATACTTCTCTTGCACGTATTATTGCCCTGCAGGAGATTATTTGGGCAGGCGGTGCTTTTATGAAAAGCTCCCACGGAATACAAGGTCAGATTTGGCCATTGTTCTTTACAGGCGTCTATTATCTGGCTTTCTGCGGTATACTGACTTTGTTGTTCGGCTACATAGAAAAGAAGCTTAGCTACTTTGAGTAAGGGGGAGGTTTTAAATTATGATACTTGAAATCAAAGACCTTTACAAAAGTTTTGGCCGTACAGATGTATTAAAAGGTGTCAACTTTTCAATGGAAGAGGGAGAAGTTCTTTCTATCCTCGGTTCATCGGGAAGCGGTAAAACTACCTTGCTTCGCTGTATTAATTTTTTGGAGAGAGCCGATAAAGGTCAAATTCTTTTAGATGGCGAATTGTTATTTGACGCCGCTGAAGAAAAGACGGCAAAGGCTAAGGAAATCAGAAAGAAACAGCTTAATTTTGGGTTGGTTTTTCAGGATTTTAATCTTTTCCCTCAGTACAGCGTAATAGAAAATGTAATGCTTGCACCTAAACTTCTTGCAAAGGAAGAACCTGATTTTAAAATAAATAAAAATCAGATTTATGAGGAAATTCGACACAACGCAGAGGAAATTCTTGACAGAGTGGGGTTGTCCGAAAAACTCGACAACTACCCTTGCGAGCTATCGGGAGGACAGAAACAGAGGGTGTCTATCGCCCGTGCGTTAGCTCTCAAACCGAGAATTTTGTTTTTTGATGAGCCTACCTCGGCACTCGACCCCGAGCTTACAGGCGAGATTTTAAAGGTTATTCGCTCACTTGCGGCACAGAATATTACAATGGTTATCGTCACTCACGAAATTGACTTTGCTTATTCTGTAAGTGATAAAATTATATTTATGTCAGATGGTGTTGTTATAGAGTCAGGTACACCTGACCAGGTTATAAACAACGCATCAAACGAAAGAACCAAGATGTTTTTGCAAAAGTTGAGCGAAAAATAGTGATTAATAAAATATTTTTCAAAAATTTTAAAAGTTTTTTAAAAAAAGACTTGTATATTTCATCAAAATAAGGTAAAATATAATTTAGTGGAAAATTTAACAAAGTTTTTCACTTGACTTATAAAAATAATTATTATACATTTATTTCAGGAGGTTTTTACTATGTCAGTAAAAGTTGCTATTAATGGTTTTGGACGTATCGGTCGTTTGGCTTTCCGTCAGATGTTCGGTGCAGAAGGTTATGATGTTGTTGCTATCAACGACTTAACAAAGCCCTCTATGCTTGCAGACTTATTAAAGTATGACACAGCACAGGGTGGTTATTGTGGAAAGATTGGCGAAAATCTTCACACAGTAGAAGCTGATGATGAAGCAGGTACAATCACAGTTGATGGTAAGACATTAAAGATTTATGCTATGGCTAATGCTGCTGAACTTCCTTGGGGCGAAATCGGTGTTGACGTTGTTCTCGAATGCACAGGTTTCTACTGCTCAAAGGAAAAGTCACAGGCTCACATTGATGCTGGTGCTAAGAAGGTTGTTATTTCTGCTCCTGCAGGCAGTGACCTTAAGACTATCGTTTACAGCGTAAACGAAAATACATTGACAGCTGATGATACAATCATCTCAGCCGCTTCTTGTACAACAAACTGTCTTGCTCCTATGGCTAAGGCTCTTAACGAGTACGCTCCTATTCAGTCAGGTATTATGTCAACAATCCACGCTTACACAGGCGATCAGATGATTCTTGACGGTCCTCACAGAAAGGGCGATATGAGACGTGCAAGAGCAGGTGCTGCTAACATCGTTCCTAACTCAACAGGTGCTGCAAAGGCTATCGGCCTTGTTATCCCTGAACTCAACGGCAAGCTCATCGGTTCAGCTCAGCGTGTTCCTGTTCCTACAGGTTCTACTACAATCCTTACAGCTGTTGTTAAGGGTATCGACGTTACACCTGAAGCTATCAACGCTGCTATGAAGGCTGCTGCTTCTGAGTCATTCGGTTACAACGAAGATCCTATCGTTTCTTCAGATGTTATCGGTATGAAGTATGGTTCACTCTTTGATGCTACTCAGACAATGGTTTCAAAGATTTCTGATGACCTTTATGAAGTTCAGGTTGTTTCTTGGTATGACAATGAAAACAGCTACACAAGCCAGATGGTTAGAACAATCAAGTACTTCGCTGAAATCTAATCTAAGCATTTATACATTATTAAAACCTCCGACGTTGTGTCGGAGGTTTTTTTATGTAAAAATCCTGCAAATCAATTTTTTATCACTGTTGTGAATATAATATGTTATCATTATAATAAAAAGGGCTGCTAAAAAAGTACTTTTCGGGACGTCGAGGACGCCGTCCCCTACAATTTATTTTGTATGATAATTAGATTTCACACAAAATGTAGGTTTTGGCAGTTCTCGACAAACCTCTATGTCATACTTTTTTAACAATCCCTTTTCGTGTTACTGTAATTAAGAATTTTAATGTAATTGCAAATATTATTTTCTGTTTTTCAAAGCGTGCTTTTTAGTAAGTTTCTGCACTGCTTCCAAAAGTCCAGGAGTTTGAAGGTCTGATTCCTTCAAATATAATGAAACTTCACCAACTGTTTCCATCTCTTCGAAGAAGTCAATTGCACCTTCGTATGATTGAGTTGAGCAGGTAACGTGGTCTGAATCAATAGGCAAGCCCATACCGACTGCACGTGCAATTCTGCCTCTTATTTGCATTTCTTCAAGTCCGTGGCAAGGAAGAGCAGTAAAATCGTTGAGTCTTATAGCGGATTGATATTTGATGAAATATGGATTTACACTCTGATTGAGTAGCATCGCATCAGGCTTAACTGCACGCATTGCCTCGGCGACCATTCTGTAACGCTCAAGAATATAACCAACTCCGTAATGGGAACACTCAGGCTTAGTTGGGTAGAGTGCTGTAAAGTCGAATTTTATTCCGTCAGCATTATAGCATCCAGGGTCAGACGAAAGCATACGGTGTGCGTCCTCGCGAAGTCTTTCTGCCCATTCTTTTGAGTCAATTTTTTGTAATTGGTTAGAAGTCATTTCGTTTTCAGGAAGTCCGTGTCCCTCGGTGCAAACCCATAACAGAACGTAACGACCTTTAGCGTGTTGACTGTCCACAAACTCGCGTAAGTCTTGCCAACGTTCACAAGCCTTCCAAATGCCGTGCTTTTTTGAGTCACCCCAAAAATCATCAATTATAACTATGTCGTATTCAATATCATTGTTGTCAAGCATTGCAAGATTTGTGTCGTAGAGTTCACGATCAGGTGCAGTACCTCTCTGCCAATGCCAACCACATACTGAAACACCCGAATGCCAATCGTAGATTTTTTGTGGCTTTTCAACCTTTCCGCATTCGAGCAGATGCTCTGTATGACGTTCAAATACCTCAAACTCGTCCTTCATAGCAAATCTCATAACAAGTACAGGAATTGACAGACTTTTGCAGGCAGGCATACAGCCGTTGTATATAACACGCCAGCAGAAATCGCGGCCTACGCCCGGGGCAGAACCAAAGCCTGCAAAGTTGAGTTCGTTTTCATATGGCTCAAGAGCAAAACCCATCCATTCAGAATTGTCCTGCTGTGCCGAAAAACACCAGGGAGCAGGAGTCATCAAGCCGGGACAGAGGTCAACTGCAGTTTCGGGACGAAGATAATGACCGACAGGGATATGAAAGTCAGGTTGTGACGGTGAGAATACCTTGTTGGTATATAACTTTGAGCCACGACCAATATAGAATGTATCAGGGGATATTTCGTCGCCGTTTCTGTCGGCTTTTACCTCAATTCTGTCTATAAAGAATGTGATAGCAAGGCGAACTCCGTCTTCACAGCTATATATAAACTCAATTTGTTCGCCCTTTCCTGCGAGCTCTTTATCGCCTGTTTCAAGGGTAAATTCACCCGGTTTTTCAGAGAAACCTGCATCAGGATAAAATATCAAATCGGGTGTTTGAGAGCCTTTTGCATAAATGTGAATAGGACCTCCGCGTTCTTTTATCAGACAGGTGTATGATGGAGAAACAAGGTCAAGTGTACCGTGTCCGCGAGAATAGTACCATCTTAGTATTTCAGTTTCTTTGTTCTTCATTTTAAATTTCCTTTCTTTGATTTATCAGACATATATGTCTGTTTCCGTATTTTTATAAAAGAATTATAGCATTAGGTACTTATTATGTCTATTGACTAACTGCATATAAATATGGTATAATTTCACATTGAGGTGAATGTTATGGAAATAGAAAAATTAAATCGAATTGCAGTTTCAAGCGGTGACACTGATTATGACTTGAGTGTTTACTCTATCGGTCTTGAACAGACAGCACCTAATAAAAAGGTAGGTCCGTGCGTTAGAAATAAATATGTAATTCATTATGTTCTCGGCGGAAGCGGAGTTTTTAACGGTAAAAATATTAGCCGCGGCAGCGGATTTTTGATTTGTCCTGACAAACAGTGCAGCTATTCATCTGATATAAACTCACCTCTAAAATATGGTTGGATTTCCTTTTTTGGCAACAAAGCCGACATTATGTTAAAAAATGCAGGGTTTACTCTGGAAAATCAGATATTTGAATGTAATTGGATTAATCAACTTGATGAGATATTTGAACAGTTATGCTCCACACGTCAATGTGTAGACACAAATGAATATTTGCGAGGATGTTTTCATATTCTTTTTTCTTTTCATATTAAGGCACATAAAGACAGAAATAAAATTGAAACTCGCCGCAATGTTCGAAAGGAGCATATAGATATTGCCATTGAGTATATTAAGAATAATTACAGCAGAAAGCTTACTGTTGCTGAGGTTGCTGAAAGACTTTATATCTCACCTCACTATCTTTCCAATCTTTTTCACGAGGAATTAAAAATTTCGCCACAGCAGTATATTATAAATATACGTATGAAACGTGCGGTTGAACTTCTCGGTATCAAGAAGTTAATGATTACTGATGTTGCACACTCGGTAGGCTACAGCGATTCACTCAATTTCTCTAAGGCGTTCAAGAAATTCTATGGTGTTTCTCCACGGCGGTATCGCGATATGCTCTAATATTGCTCAAATTATAATTTTGATATTTATATTATTTTTGTAAATAATATAAAGAAAATTATAATTACGGAAGGATTGACTATTTTGAGCGAAAACAAAAACAATGATAAAAATCGGGATATGATTAAGGATATGGCAAGTGTTGAGGTAAGTTGCAGAGCAGGCAGGATATACTGCCTTACAATAGTTGGCGAAATTGAGGGACATATAACAGCACCAAATAATTGCAAAGCAACAAAATATGAGCATATCATTCCTGAGCTTGTCAGGATAGAAGAGGACAAAGAAGTGGACGGACTTCTCATAATGCTAAATACTGTCGGCGGTGACGTTGAAGCAGGGCTTGCTATGGCAGAGCTTATCGCAAGTATGAAAAAGCCAACGGTTTCAATCGTGTTGGGCGGCGGACACAGTATAGGAGTTCCCCTTGCTGTTTCTGCGAAAAGGTCGTTAATTGTACCTTCTGCAACAATGACTGTGCATCCCATAAGGACAAACGGCGTTGTTATAACCGCACCGCAGACATTTGAGCAAATGACTAAACTTCAAGAAAGATTGATTAACTTTGTTGCAATACATTCAAATATAAAAGAAGATAAGTTCAGGGATATGATGCTGAACTGCGAAAATATTTCAAATGATATTGGAACTGTTCTATATGGTGAGGAAGCAGTAAAGTGCGGCTTGATTGATTGTGTAGGCGGAATTGCTCAGGCAGTTGATGCTATCGGCGAAATGGTAAACAACAAAAAAATTTAAATTTTTTCAAAATATGCTTGACATTGCTGTGAATAATAAGTATAATTGAATGGTAGAATTTTTTTCACCTTGACATCTTAGTGTTGACCATACTTGGAGGGGAGGTAGTACCATTGGCTGAAATCAGAGTAAAAGATAACGAATCATTAGATAGTGCACTCAGACGTTTTAAGCGTTCTTGTGCTAAGGCAGGTGTGTTATCCGAAGTTAGAAAGAGAGAACACTACGAAAAGCCCAGCGTAAGACGTAAGAAAAAGTCCGAGGCTGCAAGAAAGCGTAAATTCAGATAGTATTCTATCGGCGAGGGACTAAACCCTCGCCTTTTTTCATACATTAAAGAGGGTATAAGATTATGAATGTTAAATTCGGACCTGCAGGCTGTTGTGATGCGTTTTTTGAGGCAGGCAATAAATCTGCTTTGGAAATGCCTATGTGGCTTAAGGAAAATGAATTGGATTGTTTTGAATATCAGTGCGGACACGGAGTCAGGATTTCGGAGGATGCCGCACAAATTTTAGGTGAAAGAGCAAAACAGAATAACATTGCTTTATCTGTTCACGCACCTTATTATATCAGCCTTTCGTCTGTTGAAGAGGAAAAGAGAACTAAAAGCATAGACTATATATTGCAAACACTCAATGCGGCAAAGCATATGGGTGCTGACAGGATTGTTGTTCATTCAGGCTCTTGTGGCAGTATAACGAGGCGTGAGGCATTAAATCTTGCGACAGATACTCTTGCACGTGCGGTTGTTGCTGCTGATGAGAATGGTTTTGGGAATATACACATATGCCCCGAAACAATGGGGAAAGTAAAACAACTTGGGAATATAGATGAAGTAATCAAGCTTTGTCAGGTTGATGAAAGATTTATTCCCACAATAGATTTTGGACACGTTAATGCTATGACTTTGGGGAGTTTAAAAACGGCTGACGATTTCAAGGCAATATTTGATAAATTTGCAAATAAACTCGGGGTGGAGCGTGCAAGCAATATGCACGCACATTTTTCGAGAATAGAATATACAAATGCTGGAGAGAAAAAGCACAGAACATTAGAAGAAACCGAATATGAACCGAATTTTGAACCTCTTGCAGAGGTTTTGGCAGATAATAAATATTCGATAAGAATAATATGCGAGTCCGCAGGTACTCAGACAAAAGATGCGGCAGAGATGAAAAGAATTATGAAAGAAATGTCAGACAGGTAATAGCAAATAGGGAATGATATATTATGAAGATAGATGTATTGTTTGAAAATTGTGATGCAGTATTGATTACATCACCCCAAAATTTACAATATTTTAGCGGCTTTGCAGGCGGTGAAGGATTTTGCCTGTTGAGCCATAGCAGTAAGACGATTTTTGTAGATTCACGTTATACAGTTGAGGCTGTGAGCGAATGTAAGGGCTTTGAGGTTGTTGAGTTCAGCGGCGGAAACTTGTTTGAACTGATAACAGCACAACTTAATAAAATTAGTGCAAAGGTGATAGCCTATGAGGATTTATGCCTGACAGTTGCGACCTTTAACCAAATGAAAGATAAACTTGATGGAATATCATTTGTTCCCTTAGGCGATAAAGCTGATATTATACGCTCAATAAAAACAGATGAGGAAATCGCATTATTGCGTAAGGCGGAAAGAATAGGTGATATGGCATTTAAGCAAGTTTTGCCTATGATTAAACTTGGAATGACAGAAAATGATTTAGCCGCAGAGCTTGAGTATCAGATGCGTAAATCAGGTGCATCGGGAACTTCTTTTGATACAATAGCGGTATCGGGTAAAAAAACAGCTATGCCTCACGGCAGACCTGACGAAAAAAAGCTTGAATATGGTGATTTTGTAACAATGGACTTTGGTTGCATATACAAGGGATATTGTTCGGATATGACAAGAACTGTCGTTATGGGAGAGGCATCTTCCAAACAGATTGAGGTTTATAATACAGTTCTTGCGGCACAGCTTGAGGGATTGAAGACCATCAAAGCAGGTGTTGTTGCCAAGGATGCAGACTATGCCGCACGCAGAATAATAGAGGATGCAGGCTACGGAAGTTATTTTGGACATTCTTTGGGTCACGGAGTAGGATTGATGATACACGAACAGCCAAACCTTTCTCCGCGTTCGGAAACAGTTTTAGTGCCTAATATGATTGTGACCTGTGAGCCGGGGATATACATTCAGGATTTCGGAGGAGTCAGAATAGAGGATATGGTTGCAGTAAAGGAAAACGGTTGTGAGAATTTAACGTCTTCAACAAAGGAACTGATTATTTGCGGTTAGTTTACTTGTAATTAATATATTTTTGAAAGAGAGTGGTAACATTGAAAAGGGGAAGCGGAGTTTTGTTGCATATTTCTTCATTGCCTTCTGCGTGCGGAATAGGTACGCTTGGCAGAGCGGCATACGAATTTGTAGATTTTTTAAAGAGAGCAGGTCAGACCTATTGGCAGGTATTGCCTATTTCTCCCACAGGTTTTGGCGACTCACCCTATCAATCATATTCGACCTTTGCAGGAAACCCGTATTTCATTGACTTTGATATGCTGAGTGAGGACGGAAATTTAGAGCCCTCAGTTTATAAAGACATTAAATGGGGTGACAATCCCGAATTTGTTGATTACGGAACTATTTTTGAAAATAGATTTAAGGTTCTAAAGGCGGCATATTTAGCCGACAGAGAAGAACTTAAAGACGAGATTTATAAGTTCAGAACGGACAAGTCTTATTGGATAGAGAATTACGCTATGTTTATGGCGGTTAAATATGAAAATGATTTAAAGCCATATTGGGATTGGGACGAAGATATAAAACTTCGCAAGCCACAGGCTATGACAGATGCGTATTCAAGATTAAATGATGAGATAGAATTTTGGGTATATGTTCAGTACAGATTTTTTGAGCAATGGACGAGGCTTAAGGAATACGCAAACAAGCAAGGCATAAAGATAATAGGTGATATACCCATTTACGTTGCCGAGGATAGTGCAGATGCCTGGGCTCATAATGAGGTTTTACAGCTCAACAGCAAGCACAAGCCGATTAAGGTTGCAGGCTGTCCGCCCGATTACTTCTCGCCAAAAGGACAATTATGGGGCAATCCGTTGTACGATTGGGATTACCTTAAAAAGACAGGCTATGAATGGTGGATAGAGAGAATTAAGGGTGTCAGTGATTTGTTTGACGTGGTAAGAATAGACCATTTCAGAGCCTTTTCGGAATATTACGCAATTCCATTCGGTGATGAAGATGCCACAAAGGGAAAGTGGGAAAAAGGTCCTGGTCGTGACTTTTTTGACGCATTGGGTGATGATTTGTCTATTATTGCTGAGGACTTGGGAATGATAGACGATAAGGTGAGAAAGTTGCTGAAATATACAAAGTTCCCCGGAATGAAGGTTTTGCAGTTCGCTTTTGACCCCGAAAGCGACAGCGAATACTTACCCCACAAATACAATAAGAACTGCGTAGCTTATATAGGAACACACGATAATGACACATTGATTGGCTGGCTTGATAACGCTGATAAAGCTGAGGCGGAGTATGCAAAAGAGTATATGCGTCTGAATGACAGAGAAGGTGTGCATATAGGTGCAATTAAAACCCTTATGGCTTCTCCTGCTGATGTAGCGATTATTACAATGCAGGATATTCTCGGCCTTGACACAAAGGCAAGAATGAATGTTCCGTCAGAGGCAAGCGGTAATTGGCAGTGGAGATTGACGCTAAATTGGGTTTTCTTTGACGATACTGCAGAATGGATTAAAAAGATAACTAAGACATACGGAAGATGTGAGTAATATACAGAAGGAGGCGGTATAATTATGATTATGATTGAGGGAACAGTCGAAAATATAATATATGAAAACCCCGAAAATGGTTATACCGTTTGCGATATTGCAAGTGCAGGACAGTTGATTACTCTCACAGGTTATATGCCTAACTTGACGGAAGGTGAGAGAA
Source organism: uncultured Ruminococcus sp. (assembly GCA_902760955.1). Classification (GTDB taxonomy): domain Bacteria; phylum Bacillota; class Clostridia; order Monoglobales; family Monoglobaceae; genus UMGS1820. The sequence continues at coordinate 25,721 of CACWIG010000019.1, forward strand.
TAGAAGCACACGGTGATTGGGTTAAGCATATAGAATACGGAGACCAATTTAAAGTTGAGTATTATGAAAGACATTTGCCGTCGAACGAAGCGGAGATTGAGAAGTTTTTGGCTTCGGGTATTTTGCCTGGCATAGGCAAGGCAACAGCGAAGAAGATTGTTCAAAAATTTGGTGCAGACGCGCTTGATATAATCGAAAACGAACCCGACAGACTTCTTGCCATATCGGGACTTACCAAAAAGAAAACAGACGAGATATACAAAAAATATACCGAGATAATAGGTGTAAGAGATGTTATAATGTTCTTTCAGCAGTTCAAAATTTCGCCTTCTTCTGCGGTAAGAGCATATAATACTTTCGGACCGCAGACGGTGAGTGTTGTAAAAGAAAATCCTTATCGTTTGGCTGATTGCATAGATGGGATAACCTTTGCAACAGCTGATGGAATTGCTTTGGAACTTGGATTTGAAAAGAATTCATTTGAGAGGATTTCCTGCGGTATCAAGGCTTTGATGCGTCAGATAGGTTATTTAAACGGGCATACATTTTTGCCAAGAGCTTCAATTTGCGGCTATGCGGCACAGAACTTGGATGTAGAACTCGGAAACGTAGAAAATACCATATCAGACCTGGTTGCATCTGAGGAACTTAAACAGATAAATATGGGCGATTATGATGCTATATATTTAAAAGAGTATTACAATGCAGAGAAAAGAGTTGCACAAAAACTCCTTGAAATGTCTGAAGTATGTTATGATTCTGATAAATCCTATTTAGAAACTATGATAGCCGAGATTGAAGAGAAAAACGGAATTATGCTTGCGGAATTACAACTTAAAGCGGTATGTTCGGCTTTTGAAAATTCCGCACTTGTAATAACGGGCGGCCCGGGAACAGGTAAGACAACAATAGTAAAAACTATTATTGAACTTATGAGTAAAAATCACAAGCAGGTAATGCTTGCCGCTCCCACAGGCAGAGCCGCAAAGCGTATGACCGAGGTTTGCGGCAAGGAGGCAAAAACCATTCATCGTCTTTTGGAGATTACACCAGGAGAGAATGAAGTCGGAAACAGATTTGCGAGAAATGAGAGCAACAAGCTTGATTGTGACGTCTTGATTGTGGATGAGATGTCAATGGTTGATATAATGCTGATGGACAGTTTGCTTGCCGCGTTGCCGAGGGGAGCAAGACTAATTATGGTAGGTGATGCCGACCAGCTTCCGTCTGTTGGGGCAGGCAATGTTTTAAAAGATATAATCGAAAGCGGAAGTATTACTTGTATCAAACTGACAGAGATATTCAGACAGGCACGTGAAAGTATGATTGTAGTCAATGCCCACAGAATAAATCACGGCGAGATGCCAATGGTAAATGATGCGGAAAATGACTTCTTTCTTGTAAGCCGTGATGACCCAATGTCAATACCTGAAACCATTGCAGACCTGTGTGCAAGACGATTGCCTAAAAAGTACGGCTTTAACGGTATAACTCAAATACAGGTTTTAACACCTGCAAGGAAGTCGCTTATAGGTGTGACCAATCTAAACGCCGTATTACAGGACAAGCTTAATCCTTCTTCGCCCGATAAGCCTGAGTATGTCACAAACAGATGTGTTTTCAGGCTTGGGGATAAGGTAATGCAGATAAAAAATAACTATCATACAGAGTGGAAACGCCTTGACAACTCAGAGCAAGGACAAGGTGTTTTTAATGGTGATGTGGGCTTTATATCGGGCATAAACAAATCTGCCCAAAAACTGCAAGTTGTTTTTGATGACAGAGTTGTAGACTATGATTTTATGCTGCTTGACGAGTTGGAACTTGCCTATGCGGCAACTGTTCACAAAAGTCAGGGTAGTGAGTTTGAAGTAATTGTTATGCCAATGTGCGAAACACACCGATTGTTGATGACAAGAAACTTGTTATACACAGCCATTACACGTGCAAAAAAACTTGTTGTACTTGTAGGGCAAGAAGACATAATTAAGTTGTATGTAAACAACGATAATATCCAAAAGCGATTTTCAGGATTAAAAAACAGAATGTCCATATTCTGATTACTATTTATAAAAATTTAAGGAGAGGTAATAATGCAGTATTTTGCCGCACCGCTACAAAATTTAATTGAAGAATTTGAGAAGCTTCCTGGAATAGGAAGTAAGACAGCACAAAGACTTGCCTTTTTTGTATTAAATCAGCCAATGGAAAAGGCACAAAAATTTGCCGATGCGATTATTTCAGCAAAAAAGAATTTGTGCTATTGCAGAGATTGCAGAAATTTATCAGATAAAGAGGTATGCTCTATCTGTGACAACCCCACAAGAGACCACAGTATTATTTGTGTTGTTGAAAATCCGAGAGATGTAATTCAGATAGAGAGAACCAATGAATTTAAGGGTGTTTATCACGTTTTGCACGGAGCGATTTCGCCTATGGATAATGTGGGACCTGATGATATTACCATAAAGGAACTTATGACAAGAATTGCAGGCGGTGAGGTCAATGAGGTTATTATGGCGACCAACCCTAACTTAGAGGGCGAAACAACTGCTATGTATATATCCAAGTTAGTAAAACCATTTGGCGTTAATGTTACAAGAATTGCTCACGGAGTTCCTGTGGGTGGTGAACTTGAATTTGCTGACGAAGTAACACTGTCAAAGGCACTTAAAGGAAGAGTTGAAATTTAGTATGAATAAAAACGATATAACAGAGATAGAGATTACGGGAATGACAGACGACGGCAGCGGAGTAGGTCACGCTGACGGCATTGCTGTATTTGTTCCGTATACCATTGTGGGTGAAACAGTACGAACATTAATCATAAAAGTGAATAAAACTTACGCTATCGGCAAGCTGTTGGAAGTGATTGTGCCGTCACAGCACAGGATAAAGACAGAGTGTCCGTATTTCTATAAGTGCGGAGGCTGTCAGCTTATGCATATGGATTATGCTGCAGAGCTTGCTTATAAACGCCAAAAGGTTTCAGATTGCATAAAGAGAATAGGCGGTATTGATACCGAGGTAGGAGAGGTCATTCCTGCTGTTGAAAGATTTAGATACAGGAACAAGGTTCAGATGCCTGTAACTGTTGATGGTATAGGCTTTTACAGAAGAAACAGCCACAATGTAATTGATATGGAAGATTGTATGCTTCAAAGTGAGCATACAAAGGAAATTACGTCGACAATTCGCAAATGGATGGCGAAATATGGGATTGCTCCGTATAACGAGGCAGATAATAGCGGTATTATAAGACATATATATACCCGTGAGAGTGATAATGGTATATGCCTTGTTATTGTTTCTACAAAAGATGAACTGCCCTATTCCAATGAACTTGTTGAGTGTATTCTTGAACTTAATATACCGATTAGCGGCATTTTGCTGAATATAAATAACAAAAAGACAAATATGATACTCGGCAAAGAGTATAAAACCATATGGGGCGAAAATGTAATAAAAGATAAGATTGGCGGTGCGGAGTTTGAGATTTCCCCTGCGTCATTCTATCAAATTAACAGACAGCAGACGCAAAATCTTTATTCGGTTGCCGAGAAAATGGCAATGCTTTCAGGCGAGGAAATCGTATATGATATATACTGTGGAATAGGGACAATAGGGCTGTTTATGGCAAAGCGTATAAAAAAGATTGTGGGGATAGAAATTGTACCTCAGGCGGTTGAAAATGCCAAGAAGAACGCGGAACTGAACGGAATAGACAATGCGGTTTACTATTGCGGAGCGGCTGAAAAACTGACAAAGTCATTGATAAAAAAAGAGGGCAGACCTGATGTGATAATTTTAGACCCGCCAAGAAAAGGCTGTGACGAGGCTCTGCTCACAACAGTTTCGGAGGCAGAACCTGATAGAATTGTATATATATCCTGCAAGCCATCAACCCTTGCAAGAGATTTGAAATTTCTCGCAACTAAAGGCTATTACGCTCAAAAAATTACTCCTGTAGATATGTTCCCCTGCACAGAACATGTGGAAACTGTTTGCCTGATATCAAGATAAGATAGATAATGCCCGAGTTGTTGATAGGCTCAATGCAAGGTGAGCAGGTAAGAAAAATAAAAAAATGTATTGACTCTCCTCTTAGGGGATGCTCTATAATATGAAATATGGAAAGGAGGTAACATCATATGCTTAAAATAGGAGAATTTTCAAAGCTGTCCCATCTTACCATAAAAGCACTTAGGTTTTATGAAAAAGAAGGCCTTCTTATCCCTGCATCTATTGATAAATGGACGGGATACCGATTATATGAAACCTATCAGCTTGAAGATGCTGCAAAAATCAAATCGTACAGACAGCTTGATTTATCTATTGATGAGATTAAAGCCATTCTTTCGGGTAAAGATGCTAAAGATGTGCTTTCTAAAAAAGCGATTGTCCTGAAACAAGAAAAAGAGAAAATTGATGTCCGACTCTCCATAATAAATCATATTTTGGAGGATGAAGAGATGAAATACCAAGTAACAGTAAAAGAAATACCTGAGGCTATTGTTTATTATTCAGAGGTCAGACTGCCCAAATACTCAGATATGATGCAGTACATCCCAAAAGTAGGACAAGAGTGTATGAAACTCAATCCTAATCTTAAATGTGCAGAGCCGCCCTACGAGTTTTGTGAATATCTTGACCAGGAACATAAAGACACGGATGTTTTAATAAGGCATAATGAGGCGGTTACTGAGTACGGAAAGGAAAACGATAATATTAAATTCAGAAAAATTCCGAGGGCAAAGGTGTTGAGTATATTCCATAAAGGAGCCTATGACAAAATCGGTGAGGCGTATGCTTTTATTATGAAATATGCAGAAGATAATGGCTATAAGGTAAAAGGACTTTCAAGAGAATGTTATATTGACGGCATTTGGAATAAAGACTCTCAAGATGAGTGGCTTACTGAAATTCAACTTCCGATAGAGTAGGCGGTGGACAAATTGGCATTTGATTTTAAGAAAGAATATAAAAAAATTTATTCGGCGAAAATAAACCTGAAATAGTAGACATTCCAAAAATTAATTACATAGCCGTAAGAGGTAGTGGAAATCCCAATATTGAGGGCGGAGCAGACTGCAGAGCGTATGGACGTTCCCCTTAAATTTGTGAAAGGCTATATTAAATGAAGTATTTACCGAATTTTATTACCCTTTACGAGAGGCGGAAAAGTTGTGAGAAAAACATATATCGACTCTCCTAATCCCAAGGAATTACCCGTTGTCAAGAAAAATCCTTTTCACTACCTTTTAAGAGCGGGGAAATATGGTTTGAGCATCTTGACGGAATGTATCAATATACGGAATTGGTTTTGGAAAAGCTGAAAAATGACAGCCATACATTTATCTTGCCGTCAAAACCGTCATATATCGCATTTGTTTTGGATGAAACAATGATTACGGCAGATTTGATTGACGAAATAGTACATCTTTTATGTAGTGAGAAAAAGCAATTTAGGCGTGTTTGTTTTATAGGCATTGATAGAAAAAGTAAAAGACTGCTTAAATATGCACTTTGTAACAAAGGCATTTTTGCGGTTGCCTTTATAAATGATACGGAAAAAGCAAAGGAATGGCTGATAAATTCTTTCGGATTGGAGGCTATATGAACAAAGATATGAAAAAAATCGGACTTGTGGGTGGACTCGGTCCTGCCTCCACAGTATATTATTATCTCGGTCTTATTAAACTATGTCAAAGTCAATACGGCGAAAATGCATATCCCAAAATCATTATTGATAGTGCAAAAAAGGTGATATGTATTTTATGAATACAGAAGGAGAAATATAAAATGCGAAAAACTTATATTGATAATATACGCTGGGCAACCGTTTTGCTTGTTATGATTTATCATATTTGCTATATGTTTAACGGTGTGGGTGTTTTTGGCGGTATTCCAAATGCTAAAAATGTTCCTACTTTTGATGCGATAGCATATATTGTGTATCCCTGGTTTATGGTGCTTTTGTTTGTTGTTTCGGGAATGAGTGCAAGGTATTCCCTTCAAAAACGAACCGTAAAGCAGTTCTTGAAAGAACGAACTGTGAAACTGCTTGTTCCGTCAACCTTAGGCTTATTTGTAATTCACTGGATTACAGGATATTTGAATATAAAAATAGGCGGAGGCCTTCCATATATACCTAAAGCTTTGATTTATCCGATTTCAGCCGTAAGCGGAACAGGACCGCTATGGTTTATACAAATGCTGTTTATATTCTCATATGTGCTTGTAATATTAAAAAAGATAGACATAAATGATAAAGTATGGCAGTTGTGTAAAAAGGCTAATTTGCCGATTATTTTATCGCTTTTTGTGGTGATATTCGGAGCGGCACAGATTTTAAATATGCCTGTTTTAACAACATATCGTTTTGGAATTTATTTTGCGGCATTTTTAATCGGCTACTATATTTTCTCTCATAATGAAGTGCAGGAAAAGATAGAAAGCGTTTGTATTCCCATGTTATGCCTTGCCGTAATAGGCACCGTATGCTATACTGCTTATTATTTTGGAAGCAATTACACATCCCCGGAGTGCCTGCAAAGTTTTATAACCAATCTGTATTTATGGATTGTTGTACTTGCTGTCATCGGATGCGCAAAAAAATATTGCGGCGGAGAAACGAATTTTACACGGTATATGGCAAAATCAAGCTTCGGATTTTATATCTTGCATTATCCGGTATTAACTGTCGTTTGTTACTTATTGCATTACCGGTTTGATTTTCCTGCAATATGTAATTATACGATAGCTCTTGTTGCCGAATTGCTTATAACCTTCTTGCTGTACGAAGTGCTGAAAAAAGTACCGATTGTGCGCTATTTGAT
>CACWIG010000020.1 GCA_902760955.1 uncultured Ruminococcus sp.
AATGGAGCCATGAAGATGTATTGGCAGAAAAAGAGGTGATAAAAAGACAAATTGAGGAAAAATATAACTCTCTCTATTCAAAGACAGATTTAGCATATTATGACGGGACTCCAAAGGGTAGCCTGATGATGGGAAAGATATCCGACATAAATAAGATGAGTGTAAAGAAAATAAATGAATATAGAGAGATGATGTTTATTCCGCAAAATGCTTGTTTTGTAATGACAGGAAATTTTTCAAATGAAGATTTAACATATTGCGTAGACGGCTTATCTAAAATGTCCTGTAATGCTATCGAATATTCTTTAGCTAAAGAATATTATATCAAGGATTTTTCACAACGAACAGAGAACTCGGATAAAATTTATTCAAGTAAAGATGGTTTTTCTGATGTTTGCATTTCTTTTGATGTTGATGAGGAAAAGATAAATCGTTATGCCGCAGAATATTTGTTTAATGTTTTGGGGTTTGGTGTAACATCAAAGCTATCACAAAAGCTCAGAGAACAAGAGGGTCTTATCAGCGACATCAATGGTGGAATTGAATTTACTGACTATTCGGGAAGAATGACATTCGAATATGAGGTTAAGAATTCTGACCTTGTCGATAGCCTACGGTTATCGTTTTGTGTTCTTGAAAAGGCAAAAAACAATCTGACTCAAGCCGATATTGAAAGCAATACTATTTTTTATTCTGATAATCAATATAGGCTTTTAGATAATGTGCGCGAGCTTAATTTCCTAATTGGTTGGCGTGGATTTATTGGTAATGAACAAGTTATATCAATGGAGGATTTGGTCAGCCGATACAAGAATATTACTGTAGATGAAATAAATCGAGCATCAAATGAGGTTTTAAGTCCTAAAAATTTAACAATAAGCGTATCAAATAATAATCAAAGATTTTCTAAAGAAGAACTTAAAATTGTATTAAGAAATTGCAGAGATAAACTGGAGGTGAACTAATGAAATTTTATCCCATAGGGACTGTGGTCGTATTGAAAGAAGGGACATGGCCTCTTATGATATATGCCAGACAACAAATGCCAAAAAGAAATTCAGATACCACATATGATTATGTTGGATGTCTTTATCCGCAAGGATATATCGATAAAGATTATATAGTATTCTTTCAGCATAAGGATATTGATAAAGTGTTGCATCATGGTATGAAATCGGTAGCTGAAGAAGAAATGGAAAAACTTCTTCATATCCCCGAAGGAGCGTAAGATAAATATAAGAATAATACCAGTCAAAAGTATGGAAGAATATCTTATCCCGTGTGCTGTTATGCACTCGGGATATTTTCTTTTTGCGAATCGTATATAAGTCTGTAAATTCCGTAGTCGCGCAGTATTTTCCGCATTCCCTCCATAAGCTTGTAAAACTCCTTTCTTTTGCCGTAAAATCTATGACCGTCTATATAGCTGACAGAGTTTGAAACAATATGTATATGCAGGTGCTCACGGTTTTCGTGTACTGCGTACAAGGCTTGATATTCTGTGCCGATAAGTTGCGCTATTCTGCCGCCTATTTCATTTGCTATTGTCGGATTGGCTAATTCGCAAGGTGCAAAAGATAAAACATAGTGTCTAAGCTGAACACCATTTGATTTGCCGAATTGTTCTGAAACTATCATCATACTTTCAGCAGGACATTCAGGATTTACACCAAATCCTCCCAAGTATCCGCTTCTTGTTTTATAAGGGTTAAAAATATAATCTGTAACAAACTGTATCGCATTTTCGTTACGGTAATTTCCGTTACCGTTAAAAGTTTTAATTATTGCCATAATTTAATCTTCCTTTCATAATATATTTTTATATATACTTGTGTTATATCTATCTGTATTACTGTATATATAGGGTTTATTTTTATCTTCTATATATTCCATTTTCTATTTGTAACAAGGGGAAGAAAACAAAACCGTTTCCTTCCCCTCGGGGCCCTATTGCGCTTTACTTTATAGTTTGTTTCTTTATAAAAGATTATGTTCCATTATAAAAAAATCTAACCTATATATCATAACGATAAATAAGTCAGATTTTCCAAACAATATTAACATCTTTTCCGTTTAATAAAATACGGTCTATAAATTCAGCAGCTATGATTTTCTTTTCCCCAAATTCAAGGGTATTAAAATCAAGTATATTCTTTGTTTGAACATCTTTGGGAATATTTTTCATCAGCTCCTCCCGTTCCTTGTGAAGCATTTCTATCTGTTTTGATATGTAGGAAGCTGATATATCACTGCTCTCGGCAAGTGCCGCTATAAGCCTTTCAATTTTTTGCTCTATGCTGAGTAGTTCAACTGAGCGTCCATTTGCCGTTGGAATAGCTTCAATTGGCGGAGACGCTTTTAAAATATCATCAATTTGTGTTGCTATGTAGTTTTCAAGTTCACGCAAATCAACATCGATGCTTGCATCACAATTAGAATAATTCGACCTGCCGGAACAGATAAGATTTAATTTATTCTCTTTCTTAAGATTGTTAATTTTAATTGAGTACCCGCATTTTTCACATTTCATAAGACCAGTCAGCCAAGAATACTTGCCCGCGTTTGCTCTTGAAATCTGAGGATTTTTTGCAAGTTTATCCTGAACCTTAAGCCATAAAGCCGAGTCAATAAATCCCTCGTGATTTGAAACGGACAGCATCTGTCCCGAAAGAGAATTATATTTATTTTTTGTACGGTCACGTCTGCCTATGACATTACAAGCGTGAATGCCGTCAAAAGCCTCAATATCTTGTTGAATTTGCAGCCCTTTAGCCAAATAAAACCAATATATATCACTATCCGCTTTGACATATACCGGACTATGCAAAATACGGGAGAGCGTTACATTATCCCACGCCTCCCGTTTTGGTCCATGTGTTCCTTTTTCAGTAAGTAATTTCGCAATGCCTCTTAGCGAACTTTCAGGCTTTGCATATTCTTCAAATATCCATTTTACAATATCAGCCTTGTCACTTGCTATGAGCGAAGAAGCCTTTGTGCCATCTTTTACGATTTTTGTCAAATCAAACCCAAATGGTGCGGGACCACCACCCCAAGCACCAAGTCTGAAACGATGTATATAGTTGTCCTTTACACGCTCGGCAGTTGTTTCTCGTTCAAGCTGTGCAAAAACCAATACTATATTGAGCATCGCTCTGCCGATAGGTGTAGATGTATCAAAATTTTCAGTTGCCGAATGAAACTCAACACCGTGCTTGTCAAGCAGCTCCCACAATCGGCTAAAATCAGCTATAGAACGGCTGAAACGGTCTAACCTATATACAAATAGCTTTTTAATTTTCCCCGCCTCTATATCCTTTATCAGTTCTGTAAAGGCGGGTCTTTTTATATTTTTCCCCGAATACCCTTTATCCTTATAAACTTTTGCATCATTGCCTGCGAATTTTCGGCATTGTTCAATTTGTCCCTCTATTGATAAGCTGTCTTTTTTATTAATAGATTGTCTTGCGTAAATCACATTCATTTATTTACGCACCTCTTGCCATTTGCGTTCAGAATCAAAATGCAGCGGCGATGAATTTCAGCCTGCTTTGAAAGACGTTCAGGAATTGTCTTGGTAGTAAATGTGTTCGTAATGTTCATTTCATTACCTCCTCATAAACATAATATGCAGCCAACCTCATTCAATATGACGGTGAGCTTTATGAGTAGGTTATGTGCGTTGTAAAAGTTTACAAAAGTCCTCTTTAAGCCATTATAGGTGCAAAAAAGCACAGTCTAACACCTTAATCTTCAGAAAAATGTCAACTACACCTTGACTTTCGGGAATCACATAATATATAATTTATGGTGCACATACGGTTTTATGGTGCACTAATAATTTTATGGAGTTGATACAATGGCAACACTTGCAGAACGATATTTCAAAGTTGATAATGACCAACAAAAAATAAGGAGAAAAGCAGAAAGAGAAAAAAATAAAAAAGATAAGCAGGAAAAAGAGAATGAAAAAGAACGCATAAGAGTAAAGGAAGCCTTGATGATATATGATGAAGCTTTAGAAAAATTAACTTCATGCGAAGAATCGGATTTAAGAATAATCGGTACGAACCTATATAAAATTGATGAAAAGAATGGTATTTCACTACTTTGTAAAAAGGATTTTAACAAAGAACTAAACGACCCAAAAAAGAATAAATACTACTTGGCTATACATGCCGTATTGCTTGACCGAGCAAAAAAGCATTGTGAAGTTTTTGCGAATATTCCTAATTTTTACAGTCCGTGCAAATGCTTGTTCCCAATTATTTCTGAAAATGCAATAAAGATTTTATATGAATTTTCAAGCGGAAATTTTAAAACGCTTTTTATTTTATCAAGGTTATGTACTGATATATTAAATGGCGCTTCAAGTATAAAAAAGCCGTATGTGATACTGGCTGATAAGAAAATTCATATGAACGTTTTCGATTTACTAATGATTATTTCTGAACAATATTTTGCAAATATAGATTTTTGCAAACTTACAAAAATCAATAATCTCAGTAGATTATTGGTTGAGTGTCAGTGCGGAAATAGGGTCGCTGTTTCGTATAACGGCAAAATTCCCGAAAAGGAATTTGAGGTTAAAAGGATGAAAAAAATAATAAGCGGCGAAACCATCAGTATAAAACATCCATCATTTCCCGAATATCTGCATTTTTCATATAAAATACCATTCTTATATGTAACTGACAATCACGCAGCTTATAAAAAGATGAAAACGCTGTACAATGCCGCCGATATAAAAATATCATCAAACAACCTTAATATGCTGGAATATGATGAGTATGCTATTCAGTTTATAAAATATACTCTTTATAACTTAGCAAATAACCCTAAAATCAGCAAAATGAAATATTCAACTGTATCAAAGAAAATAGCTAAAGACAGTGTTTTTGGTGATTTTATTGAAAAATGCTGTGTAATAGACGAAAATGCTGTTTGCGAAAAGGCATTGCTGTATGAAGCATATTCTGAATATTATAAAAAGAATTTCGGAGACGAGCCTTTGACAAAAATTTTATTCAGCAAAAGATTTGCTGCATTCGGGAATTTTGAGACCGTAAGACCTCACAGTAGCAGGGAGCATTATCCGTACTGCTTCAAGGGAATTGAACTTGACAATGAAAAAGTAAAACAGTTATCAAACGAATGCACAGCAAGATATTTCACTACATATGAAACCTTTAGAGATAATATGATTAAGCTGTTTCAGGATACACAAGAATAGCTGAAAAGTTGCATTTCCAACCGATGCCTGTGGGGACAGCCTTGATTGGAAGGACTTGTCGCCTGATGAGATATATGAAAGAGTTATGAAAAAAGTTGCTCCGGGAGGAATAGCTCTTTTCCATAATGCTGCCAAAAATACACCTGCCGCACTGCCTAAGATACTTGAAAAGCTGAAGGGGGACGGATACGAGATTGTACCTATATCACAGCTGATATATGCGGATAATTATGAAATTGATTTGACAGGAAAACAAATTTTAAAAAATGAAAATTAAATAAAGAAGCACCCCGAGCATTTCTGCTCGGGGTGGGTTCCATATAAAACAAATATCTTATATGGGGAAATGAAAAAAAGAGTGTTAGTTAATTGTGGTACATATATATAATATACTATTTTAATAATTTTTTCAACAATAATAGTTGTTAAAAATGCAATAATTATAGAGGAGCTTTATGTGAAAAATACACAAAATCTAAAATTTTATACATTTTTTAGTCGATAATAATCTTAAGAAATGTCTTTTTGCCTTTCTTGATTACCATTTCGCCGTCTTTGAAAAAGTCTGAATTAATGATTGCATCAACGGCAGTTACCTTTTCGCCGTTTACGGCAATGCCATTTTGCTGAACAAGACGTCTGCCCTCACTCTTGGAAGCGACTAAATTAACGCTTGTGAGAAGGTCTAAAATGTTAATTCCGTTTTCTATATCTGATTTTGAAACAGTAGCGGACGGCATATTTGAAGTGTCGTTGCCGCCTTGGAAAATAGCCATTGCGGCATCATTTGCTTTTTTGGCTTCTTCTTCGCCGTGAACCATCTTGGTAACCTCGTATGCTAATACGCATTTAACCTTGTTAAGTTCCTGACCTTCGAGCTTTTCATATTCAGCAATCTGCTCAAGGGGAAGGAAGGTAACGAGTTTTAAAAGTCTGATTACATCTTTATCGTCAACATTTCTCCAATACTGATAGAAGTCATAAGGTGAAACTTTTTCAGGGTCAAGCCAAAGAGCACCCTTTTCGGTTTTACCCATCTTTTTGCCCTCAGAGGTAGTGAGCAGAGTAAATGTCATACCATATGCCTGCTTACCCTCTTTTTTACGTATTAATTCAATACCGCCGAGAATATTTGACCATTGGTCATCTCCGCCAAATTCCATAAGACAGCCATAGTCTTTGTTGAGCTTGTAGAAGTCATAGCCCTGCATTAACATATAGTTAAATTCAAGGAAGGTAAGACCTTTTTCCATTCTTGTTTTAAAACATTCAGCTGTCAACATTCTGTTTACCGAATAGTGAACACCAACCTCACGCAAGAAGTCAATATAGTTCAGACCCATAAGCCAATCTGCGTTGTTGACCATAATAGCTTTGTTATCAGAAAAGTCAATAAACTTTGACATCTGAACCTTAAAGTTATCGGCATTCTTTTGGATAATTTCAGGTGTAATCATCGGACGCATATCCGACTTACCTGTGGGGTCACCGACCATTGTTGTGCCGCCGCCCAAAAGTATTATCGGTCTGTGACCTGCATTTTGCATATGTTTCATAACAACAAGCTGCATAAAGTGACCGATATGCAAGCTGTCAGCCGTCGGGTCAAAACCAATATAAAATGTGATTTTTTCTTCGCCTAAAATTTTGCGGATTTCTTCTTCGTGTGTGCATTGTGCAATAAGTCCGCGTTCCTTTAATTCATCAAATACATTTTTCATATTTTTATCTCCTGTTATTAGTCTTCTAAAGATTTGTTTTCGGTTTTATTAATAGAAATGCTTAAATCGTCAAGCTGTTGTTTGTCAACTACGTCAGGAGAGTTGACCATAAGTTCAGAAGCATTCTGAACCTTAGGAAAGGCGATAACATCTCTGATGCTGTCACAGCCTGCCAAAATCATAACAAGTCTGTCAAGACCGTAAGCAAGTCCGCCGTGAGGAGGTGTTCCGTATTTGAACGCTTCCATCAAAAATCCAAATCTTTCCCACGCCTGTTCCTGAGTAAAGCCGAGAGCCTTAAACATTTTTTCCTGTAATTCCGAATTGTAAATTCTAAGGCTGCCGCCGCCGATTTCGGTACCATTTAAGATAATATCATAAGCCTTTGCTCTGACAGCACCAGGGTCTGTGTCGAGCTTTTCTATATCCTCGTCAAAGGGATGTGTGAAAGGATGGTGCATTGCTATGTATCTGTCCTCTTCTTCAGAGTATTCAAGGAGAGGAAATTCAGTAACCCAAAGGAAGTTGAATTTGTTTTTGTCTATCAGGTCAAATCTTCTTGCAACTTCAAGACGAAGGTTGCCGAGTGCATCATATACAACACTGTCTTTGTCTGCGATAATCAAAATGCCGTCGCCAACCTTTGCACCTGTTTTGGTAAGTATTGCGTTTACGTCATCTTCGCTTAAGAATTTAGTGATTTGTGAGCGGAGGTTTCCCTCTTCAACAACTATCCAAGCCATACCCTTTGCACGATAAGTCTTTACATATTCAGCTAAGGAGTCAAGTGTTTTACGTGTCAGCTTGTCGCCAAGACCTTCGGCTACAATACAGCGAACACTTCCGCCGTTTGCAACTGCATCCGAGAACACCTTAAAACCGCAGTCTTTAACTTCTTCTGATATGTTTATGAATTCCATACCAAATCTCATATCAGGCTTGTCAGAACCAAATCTGTCCATAGCCTCACGATACGGCAGACGCAGGAATGGAGTTTCAACATCTATATCAAGTGTTTCTTTGAAAACTCTCTTTAAAAAGCCTTCGTTGATATTGATGATTGTATCTACGTCTATGAATGAAAGCTCCATATCAATCTGAGTAAATTCAGGCTGTCTGTCCGCTCTCAAATCCTCGTCCCTGAAACACTTTGCAATCTGGAAGTATCTGTCATATCCTCCAAGCATAAGAAGCTGTTTGTATATCTGCGGTGACTGAGGAAGTGCGTAAAAAGTGCCAGGGTGAACACGGCTGGGCACAAGATAATCTCTGGCACCTTCAGGCGTACTCTTTGTCAAAATAGGAGTTTCTATTTCAAGAAAGCCGTTTTCGTCAAAGTAGTCACGTGCAATTTTTGTTACCTTATGTCTGAGCATAAGATTTCTTTGCATATCAGGACGTCTGATATCAAGATATCTGTATTTAAGACGCAAAGCGTCGTTGGTGTCAATGTTTTCTTCAATGTAAAAGGGTGTTGTTTCTGCGGTGTTTAATACCCTCAGCTCAGATACCAAAACCTCAACCTCGCCTGTTGGCATATTGGGGTTTATGTTCTTCTCGGTACGTAGTGCAACTGTACCGCAAGCTGCAATTACATATTCGCTTTTAAGCTGTGTAGCCTTTTCAAATATTTCTGAATCAGTTTCATCGTTGAATGAAAGCTGAATAATACCGCTTCTGTCTCTCAGTGTGACAAAGTCAAGACCGCCCAAACGACGATTTTTGGCAACCCAGCCGCAAAGAGTAACTTGCTCGCCCGCGTTGTCTTTTCTGAGTGTACCGCACATATGTGTACGTTTAAGTCCCTCGATAGTTTCAAAATTCATTTTACTCTCCTCCGAATTTTACTTTATAATTTCAGCAAGCTTTTCAGCAGTTAATTCAACATCAAAGCTTTCGCCTGTATCCATATTTTTAAGTTTTGCTGAATTGTTGTCTATTTCATCATCACCCAAAACTATGCTGTATTTAGAATTTAATTTGTTGGCAAACTTCATTTGTGCCTTAACACTTCTGCCACAGAGGTCTCTCTCTGCCGCAATGTGCAGCTTTCTCAAGTCATAGACAAGTTTCTGTGCAAAGATGTCAGCCTTATCGCCTATGGAGGCTACAAAAATATCGGTGGCAGAATCATTGTCATTACATAAGCCTTGTGCCTTCATTATCATAATAAGACGCTCTAAGCCCACAGCAAAGCCGATACCCTCGGTGGGCTTTCCCCCAAGCTCTTCTATCAAGCCATTGTAACGGCCGCCGCCGCATACGGTTGACTGAGCACCCAGGGCATCAGAGGTGATTTCAAATACTGTTCTTGTGTAGTAGTCAAGACCGCGAACAATATCGGGATTTATCTCATATTCAATACCTAATGCATCAAGATATGCTGTTGTCTTTTCAAAATGCTCTTTGCAGTCATCGCATAAATTATCAATCATCTTAGGTGCCTTTTCAGCTATCTTAGAGCATACTTCTGATTTACAATCTATAATTCGCATAGGATTTTTTTCAAGACGTGTTTTGCAGGTTTCGCAAAGTTGGTCTTTGTAATCCTCAAAATATGCCTTTAGCTTTTCGTTATATGCCTTTTTACAAACAGGGCATCCAATGCTGTTTAAGTTTAATTTAAGGTTCTTTACGCCAAGTCTTTCAAAGAAGGACATTGCAAGGGTGATAACTTCTGCATCAGTAGCGTCCGAGGTTCCGCCGAAACATTCTATGCCGAATTGGTGGAACTCCCTGAGTCTGCCCGATTGAGGCTTTTCGTATCTGTAACAGGAAATCAGATAATACAGCTTTGTAGGTTGAGGGTTTGCATAAAAGGAGTTTTCGATAAAGCTCCTCGCCAATGATGCTGTTCCCTCAGGTCTGAGGGTTATGCTTCTGCCGCCCTTGTCCTCAAAGGTATACATTTCCTTTTGCACAACGTCGGTTGTGTCACCTACACCCCTTTGGAAAAGAGAAGTGTCCTCAAATACGGGTGTGCGTATTTCTTTAAAACCGTGAAGTCTGCAAACCTCGTGTGCGGCTTGTTCAATTTTTCTCCAAATCGGGCTGTCAGATGGAAGAATATCCTCTGTACCACGTGGTTTATTTATCATAATTAAAACTCCATTCTTTCTATAATAATTAACTGTTCTTACATATTTCGGCAATATATTCTAAAATATCTTCTTTTCCGCTGCGTGTTTCCGACGAGAACGGAAAGAGAATAGAATTATCGTCAAGCTCTAAAACCTGATAAATCTCTGTGAGATTTTTTTCAAGCTGAGATTTCTTTACCTTGTCGATTTTGGTTGCAATAACCACAGGAGTGTAGCCGATAGACTTAATCCAATTCATCATTGTTATATCGTCCTGTGAGGGCTTGTGGCGTGCATCTACAAGCTGAACAACCGCCGTCAGATTATACCTGTCGGTCAGATATGTTTCAATCATACCGCTCCAACGGTCCCTTTCCGCTTTGGAAACTTTAGCATAACCGTAGCCAGGTAAATCGACCAAGCGGTACATACCATCTATATCATAAAAGTTTATCACAGCCGTCTTCCCTGGGGAACTGCTTGTCCTGGCAAGCTTTGCCCTGTTTGTCAGGCAGTTTATCAGAGATGACTTGCCCACGTTTGATCTTCCCACAAAAGCGATTTCAGGAACAAATGTATCGGGATACTGTTCGGGCTTAACTGCTGTTGCGAGAAGTTTTGCGTTTACATAATCCATATTTTCACCATCGTTTATCAGTTTGTTTTGCAGACAGCTTTTTCTGCCGTATCATTCTTTTCTATGTATGAAGCCGAATGTAGCTTCTTTGTCTTGGCACTTGCTGCCGTTAATGCGTTTTCTATTACTTGCTCAATGCTGTCGGCAAATATAAATTCTATGTTGTCTTTAACAACGTCAGGCAACTCGTTATAATCCTGAATATTCTCTTTGGGGATTATAATGCGTTTAATTCCAAGTCGGTATGCGGCAAGAGTTTTTTCCTTTAAGCCGCCGATTGCAAGAACACGTCCCCGAAGTGTAATCTCGCCTGTCATTGCAGTGTCGTGGCGTACCTTTCTGCCTGTCAGGGCGGAAATTACAGCCGTTGCAATGGTTATTCCAGCAGAAGGTCCGTCTTTGGGAACAGCACCCTCAGGCACGTGGATATGTATGTCTGTGTTTTTATAAAAATCAGCATCAATATTCAGTGCAAAGGTGTTTGCCCTGACATAACTGTATGCCGCCGAGGCTGACTCCTTCATAACATCGCCTAAGTTTCCCGTAAGCTCAAGTTTGCCCGTACCAGGCATAATATTTACCTCTATGCAGAGTGTATCTCCGCCAACTGCTGTCCAGGCAAGTCCCGTTGATACACCAATCATATCCTTTTTTAAACCCTCTCTTTGAATGTAATCGGGGTTACCCAATATGTCGGATAGTGAGTTTTTGCTGATTGTGACAGAGGAGGTTGTTCCGTCTGAAATTCTGCGGGCCGTCTTTCTGCATATAGCCGAAATCTTGCGTTCCAGCTCTCTGACGCCTGCCTCTTTGGTATAGCCTTCAATGAGAGGTACATATGCCGACTCGGCAAATTTAAGCTGAGTGGATTTAAGTCCGTTGTATCTTCTCTGTTTAGGGATGAGATATTTTTTGGCTATTGCCTTTTTCTCCTCAAAGGTATAGCTTTCGGTTTCTATTATGTCCATTCTGTCCAGAAGCGGACGCGGTATTGTTTCAAGGCTGTTTGCCGTTGTAACAAACAATACGTCAGATAAGTCAAATGGGAGTTCAACAAAGTTGTCCCTGAAGTTTTTGTTTTGTTCGGGGTCCAAAACCTCGAGCATAGCAGAGGCAGGGTCCCCCGTTATATCGTGGGACATTTTGTCGATTTCGTCGAAAAGTATCAATGGGTTTGACACATTGACTCTCTTTAACGCATCAATAATTCTGCCCGGCATTGCACCGATATATGTTTTGCGGTGACCGCGTATCTCAGCTTCGTTTTTAACACCGCCAAGACTTATTCTCACATATTCTCTGCCAAGACTTTCGGCAAGTGATTTTGCAATAGATGTTTTACCTGTTCCAGGGGGGCCCACAAGACAGATTATACTGCTTTTGGGTTTTCCGCCCAATGAACGTACTGCTATATACTCAAGTATTCTTTCTTTGACCTTTGTAAGACCGAAGTGGTCACGGTCAAGAATTGCAGAGGCACGGTGAATATCCAAAATCTCTTCACTGGGTTGGTTCCAGGGCAGGTCGATTACTGTTTCGATATAGTTCTGAATAACGCCGTATTCCTGGGAATTAGGGTTATTTCTGCGTAACCTTTCAAATTCATCGTTCAGCTTGTCCGCAACAACCTCGGGAATGTCGCGACCACTCAACTTGTCAATATACTTGTTAATGTCTGCTTCCGTTTCGTCGTCGCCCAATTCCTCGTGAATTACTTTGAGCTTTTCTCTCAGCATATATTCACGCTGATTTTCGTCGATGTTCTTTTGAGTTTTTGCGGAAATGCTTTTCTCAAGTGAGATTATCTCAATCTCAGAGTGCATAATATCCGTCAGCTTGTCAAGTCTGATGTCAGCGTCAAGTTCATCAAGAACCGCCTGCTTGTATGCAGGCTTAAGGGGAAAGTTGGTGGCGATAACATCAGCTAACTCTCCCGACTCGTCAATGGCAAGCAGAGAGGTAACAACCTCAGGGGACAGTCTGTCGTATACCGAAAGATAGTCCTCAACTAAGTTCATTGCCTTTCTGATAAGAACCTGAGATGCAAGTGCATCATATGAGTGTAAATCATCTCTGCGTGATACGCATACCTGTGCGTAATTGTCGCAGGGTGAATATGTTGAAATTGTACCTCTGTATAAGCCTTCAACAAGAATACGCAGATTTCCGTCGGGCAAATTAAGTATCTGGTGAATTTCAGCTATTGTGCCAACATTTGCAAGGTCCTCAAATTCAGGGTCTTCGACAGTAATGTCATTTTGATAGCATAAAAAAATCATTTTGTCGTTATTCATCGCCTGCTTAACAGCGGCAATGGATTGAGGTCTGCCCACATCAAAATGTATCACCATACCAGGAAACACGCTTATTCCCCTGAGAGGAAGAAGCGGTAATGTATATTTAACTTTTCTCATATCAGAATATCATTCCTTTTTTATCATATCTAAATAATTATACTATTATATTCAAGAAATAGCAAGAACTTTTTACAAAAACATAACCAACATTTGTGCAAAAATTTTCTGCCTGACAAAATCTGCAAATTCAAAATAATTTTAATGAATGGTTGCCCAAAGCCCATACGGTTGCCAAGCCCAACCGCAATGAAAAAATTATTTTGAGTTTGTGCGAAAAGATAACAAATAATGTCTGTTTGGCACCATTGCTATATACAATAAATATCCAATGTTGTAGGGCAGGGGCTTGCTCCTGCCGAAAAACCAAGGCTATCTTGCGTGCTTGTAGGGGCGATTTACGAATTGCCCGTTTGAGAGGGATTGTCGAACGGGACATTGAGAAAATTATTTTAAATTCATTAATTAATCATCTAATATTTTAATTATATCATACAACGATTGATTTTTCAATAAAATCACTTAACTATTCTATAAACTTAAATAACATGACTTATAAATTTTATGGAATAATGCTTATATTTGTGCAGATAGATAAATATTTTTGTACAAGAAATAAAAAATAAAATTTATATCTTGAATTGTATTGACTTTTGGGTTAAAATATTGTATTGTTAAAATCGTATACTTGTCGAAAATAAGTATACAAAATAAATATAAAGATTGGGGGAAACCTTATTGGAGAATGTTATCAGCCTTAATGACATTGTAGTGTCTTTTGATGGCGAAACTGTATTAAATAATATCAATCTTGATATTAAGGATAAGGAATTTGTGACATTGCTCGGGCCGTCAGGGTGCGGTAAGACAACCACACTCAGAATAATCGGCGGATTTATTCAGCCTGACAGCGGAGAGGTTATATTTGAAAATAAGAATATAACAAAGCTGCCACCGTACAGACGTAATGTCAATACTGTTTTTCAAAAGTATGCACTTTTTCCGCATCTCAACGTCTTTGAAAATGTTGCCTTCGGGTTGAGAGTCAGAAAGCTGCCTGAAAAGGAAATAAACAAAGCGGTTGCAGAGATGCTGGAACTCGTTAATCTCAAGGGATTTGAGGAGAGAAACGTTCAAAATCTGTCGGGAGGTCAGCAACAGAGAGTTGCCATTGCCCGTGCGTTGGTTAACAAGCCTAAGGTTCTGCTTCTGGACGAACCCCTTGGTGCACTTGATTTAAAACTGCGTAAAGAGATGCAGACAGAGCTTAAACGTATTCAGCAAAGCCTTGAAATTACATTTATTTATGTCACTCACGACCAGGAGGAAGCTCTCACAATGAGCGATACTGTTGTCGTGATGAAGGATGGTAGCATTCAACAGATTGGAAGACCTGTTGATATATACAACGAACCTCAAAACGCCTTTGTTGCTGATTTTATCGGCGAAAGCAATATCATAGACGGAATTATGTTAAAGGACAGACTTGTGGCAATTTGCGGACACGAATTTGAATGTGTTGACTCAGGCTTTGATGAAAAACAGCCTGTTGATGTCGTTATTCGTCCTGAGGATATTACTCTTACTGCAAACGCAGACGAGAAAATTCACGGTGTTGTAAGGTCGGTTACATTTAAGGGTGTTCATTATGAGATGGTAGTTGACAGCTCTGACTTCAGTTGGCTTGTGCATTCCACAAAGGCACCTGAGGTCGGTTCTGAGGTCGGTATTCTGTTCGGACCTGATGATATTCATATTATGAATAAAATGAAAGGTTAGGTGGGCAGAATGGATAAAAAATTCAATATCGGACAAAAGCTTGTCGCGTCGCCGTATATTGTGTGGGTTGCCGTATTTGTTGTTGTTCCGCTTTTGATGGTTGCCTACTTTGCTTTTTTCGGCGATGAAGGCAAGTTCACACTTGAATACATAAAAAGCGTCGGACAATACAGTGATATTTTTATCCGCTCCATATGGATGGCGGCTGTTGCAACTATTATATGCTTGCTTATTTCGTATCCGTTGGCATTTATACTGTCGAGGATGAGTAAAAAAACTCAAAGCACTATGCTTATGATAGTTATGCTTCCTATGTGGATGAATTTTTTGCTCAGAACATATGCGTGGATGACCTTGCTCGGCAATGAGGGACTTATTAACCACCTGCTTGGGATGATTGGCTTAGGACCCTTCAAAATGCTCAATACAGTCGGTGCCGTTATATTAGGTATGATATATAACTATTTGCCGTATATGATTTTGCCGTTATATTCCGTAATGGAGAAAATCGACCCAAGTGTATTGGAGGCGGCATCAGACTTAGGCTGTAATCGTATAAAGGCAATGTTCCGAGTGGTAGTACCTCTCAGTATTCCAGGGATAATGTCGGGAATTACAATGGTTTTTGTGCCTGCAATCAGTACGTTTATTATTTCAAGAATGTTGGGCGGCGGCGGAAATATGCTGATAGGCGACTTGATTGAGATGCAGTTCCTCGGAAACGCATACAACCCCAACTTAGGGGCGGCAATATCACTTGTGTTGATGGTTATTGTTCTGATAATTATGGCGGCAATGCATCAGCTTGACTCGTCTGATGACGACAGAGTTTTATTGTAAGGAGGGACTTGATTAAATGAAAAAATTATCTAAGCTTTATGTGTCCCTCGTTTTGCTTTTTCTGTATGTGCCGATATTTGTTATGATTGTGTTTTCTTTTAACACAACCAAAAGCCGTTCGGTACTATCGGGGTTTACTCTGGAATGGTATGCAAAGCTGTTTGAAAATGAATTGATACTAAAATCTCTCGGCAACACAATAATTATTGCGGTATGTGCGTCCATTATCTCCACGTTGCTTGGAACATTGGCGGCAATAGGAATAAGCCGTATGGGCAAGTTCGGCAAGGCGACGGTTCTTGGCATTAATAATATTCCGATTATCAACCCTGAGATAGTTACGGGTGTGTCGCTTATGCTGTTGTTTGTGTTCTTTAAGGCGAGAATGAGTATGGAATTCGGCTTTACTACATTGCTGATAGCACATATTACATTTGATGTTCCATATGTGGTGCTTAATGTTATGCCTAAGTTCAGACAAATGACACCTCATATTTACGAGGCGGCACAGGATTTGGGATGCGGACCTTTTAAATCTTTTATCAAGGTGGTACTGCCTGAAATTATGCCTGGAATTATATCGGGGTTTTTGATGGCTTTTACATTCTCTCTTGATGATTTTGTAATAAGTTATTTTACAAGCGGACCCACGTCGCAGACCTTGCCTATAACAATATATTCTATGACAAGAAGAAAGGTAAGCCCTGAGATTAATGCTTTATCAACAATTATTTTTGTTGTGGTTGTTATAGTTCTTGTTGTTAAGAACATTATGGAAAGACGAAGCTTAAATGTTAAAAAATATGCAGATGATGACTCTGCTGAAATTATTGAATAAAAATTGAAAGGATGATTGAGATGACATTAAAAAGATTTTTAACTGTATTTTTGGCAGGCTGTATTTTTGCAGGTTGCTTGACGGGTTGCGGAAGTAATAAGGCTGCGGCTGATATAAGTGTTGAGGATACCGAATATTATCAGAAGTTCAAAGATGACGGAATTTCAATAAACGTATATAATTGGGGTGAATATATCCCAGACGGTGCTGACGGCTCTGTGAACATTAACGAGGAGTTCACAAAGCTTACGGGAATAAAAGTAAATTACAGTACCTATGCAACAAACGAGGAGTTATATGCAAAGCTCAAAGCGGGAGCGGCAAACTATGATATCATTATTCCTTCTGACTATATGATTTCAAGAATGATATCTGAAGATATGCTTGAAGAAATCAATATGGATAACATTCCGAATTACAAGCATATTATGGATAAGTTCAAAAAGGTAGAGTATGACGTTGAAGAAAGATACAGCGTTCCTTATACTTGGGGTACTGTCGGCATAATCTATGACAAAGATACCGTAGATTTAAGTGAAGACGAAATTGATTGGGATGTTTTGTGGAATTCAGAATACAAAGACGACATACTGATGTTTGATAACCCCAGGGATGCTTTTGCAATAGCGGAAACAATGCTCGGATATTCCCTTAACACCGAGGATGAGGGTGAGCTGAGAGCCTCTGCTGAAAAGTTGAAAGAGCAAAAGAGTATTGTGCAGGCATATGTAATGGACGAAATCTTTGACAAGATGAGTGCAGGTGAGGCTATGTTTGCTCCATACTATGCAGGTGATGCTGTAACCTTGATGAGTGAGTATGACAACTTAGGCTTTGTTATGCCAAAGAGCGGTACAAATCTCTTTGTAGACGCAATATGTATTCCTAAGGGTGCCAAGCAGAAAGAGGCGGCTGAAATGTATATAAACTTTTTAACAGAGCCTGAAGTTGCCCTTGAGATTGCTGAGTATATCGGCTACTCAACACCGAATGCAGCAACATTTGAATTGTTGGATGATGAGATTAAAAACGATGGCATTTCATATCCCGATGATGAATATTTGGATATGCATACAACTGTTTTCAAAAATTTAAGTCCTGAAGCAAATAAACTTATGCAGGACTTGTGGACAGAAATAAAGTCGGATAAATAGTATTCTTTGCAAAATTTATCTGATTTTGTATTAAAATTTGTGTTGCAATTCAACTGCGAATGTTATATAATAAAGATATTAGAATGAAAGGGTGAGATTATTATGAAAAAGTTTTCAAGAATCGGTTCTTGTTTGATATCTATATCTGTTTTATTGAGTTCTGTTATGATGCCGACCTATGCAACGGGTGACGCAAATGTTGTTATCGGAAAAAAACTTTCTTTTGAAGAGGACAACGCTCCGTTTATATATGAAGAACGTACAATGATACCTCTGCGCGCTGTGTCGGAGGCTCTTGATGCAACTGTATTTTGGTTTGGTAATACAAGCACTATTCAGATTGTAAACTATGACACTTTATTGGTTCTTCAAATAGGAAACGGATTGATGGCTAAATACAGAATAGAGAACGGCGAAACAAGTGATGAGTGTGAAACCATACAACTTGAGGTTGTACCTATGATTCACAATGACAGAACCTATGTGCCGCTACGTGCTATTTCTGAGGCATTTGACGCAAGCATAAATTGGGACAACCCAACACGTTCTGCAATAATTATTCCCAATGAAAAGGATACATACAATGTGTCTGTTTCGGAAATGACAGGTCTGCCAAATGCTACGTTATGCTCTGTATATGGTGTGATTTGCAATGAAAACGGAAGCTATTATTTGAGATCTCTTACAGAGAACGCAGTAGGCGATTATGCAAAGATTTTCTTCTGCACACCTAAAGAAACTTCTATATCAGAAAATACAGAATATGCTGAGTATGTCAGTCAGTATTGGACAGAACAGTTTGGTTCAGAAAACCCGACAGGTATGGTTGTAAGATATACAGGCTTCACTGTTTCAAGAGAGGGCGTTGTGCTTGCATCTCTCGATAAGACAACCACAGGTATCAAATCTTTGGGATACTATGATGACTATATGAAATCGTTGGGATTGGACTATGTTCCGTTTTCAAGTCTGAATATGTAATTTGATTGAATACTTTTAAAAAGACCAGAGGCTGTAGCAAGATGATTTTTAAATCAAACTGCTACAGCCCATTTTTTATCTAAATCATATTTTTAAATTTTGTTCTGTATTCTGACGGCGATATACCAAATTCTTTTTTAAAGTATGAAGAAAAATGTGTACTGTTGTTAAAGCCGACTTTTTCTGCAATCAACCCCAAGGGCAAATCGGTGTTCAGAATAAGAAGGCTTGCTTCGTTCATACGCAGTTTTATTATGTACTTGTGCATACCGACTCCCATATGTCTGATGAACATTCGGTTAAGATAGTATTCGTGATAGCCTGTGAGAGCTGCTAAGTCCTTATTGTTAATATTCTTTGTGAAGTTTGAATTTATATATGAAATTACAAATTCAATAGACTCTGCCGCGTTTTTAGATTCCCCAAATTCATTTCTGTGCATCTCGATCAGAAGTTGTTTTAAGATGCTGCTGCATTTTTCTCTGTAATACATATTGTGCAACTGCCATTCATCAATTATTGTTTTAAGCGGTGAATAGAATTCTGCACTATTTGGGATAAAAATGTGAGAGTTTAAAAAGTTGCTGTCCGAAACAATTGAAGAGTTGCAGAAGGTGTTATCATAAAATTCTGTTTTCGGAATGGGATTGAATGGCTGTGTTTTATCGTTGTTTGATTGATTGAGGTCAAAGTTAATGGATATAAGCGAAAATGGTTCTGCACCGCATATTTTATATGAGCTTTTGCCACAGCAGTAGAAAATGGAATTCGGACAAAGTTTATAATGTTTGTTTTCGATATATATGTCTGCATTGCCCTTTGTCACATAAAAAATACGGCAATCCTTAACAAATACTTGAATATTAGAAGGTGTGTAGTCCATTGAAAGGACAAATCTGATAAACGGGTTTACGTCACACAGTTTCATATTATCACATCCTTGATGTTTGTTTTGCTAAAAATCTTATTTGTTTTCTTACTTTATTTTAGCATACGGAAGTGATAAAATCAATATAAAAATACAAACTGATGTTGTAAATGTGAGAAGACTAAATTCTGGATAATTTTCCACAAAGCTATTCTTGCATTGTAGGGCAGGGGCTTGCTCCTGCCGAATATGTAGGGGATGATGCCAACATCTTATGTGCTGTAGTACATAGTAACCGATCTCTCTCGGGACGTCGGGGACGCCGTCCCCTACAATACGCAAGGGAGCCTGTTGCCAATCCCTCTCGGGACGTCTGGGATGCCGTCCCCTACGATACACAAGGAAGCATTACAGCGGAGATACATATTTTATGCGAGATTTTACGTTTTACAAACGGCTATAAAAATGTAAATTATAGGAGGAAAACTTATGAAGGCTTTAACAAAAGACGGGAAATATTTTGACATTCCATTTAAAGAGGAGAAAAAAGACGGATATTACAGCGTAAGTGTTTCGGCAGACTTAGATTTCAGCAATATCGAAACAGTTGAAATGGACGTTATGGGGGTTGTGGCAGAAACATCTGATGAAGGATATATGGTGTTGCCAAAAGCTCTTAATTGTAGCTCTGACTACGCACTATGCTACTTTAATAAGCATAGTGAGGATTTTGAAAAGGAATTTACTCTTTGCAGTATGCCTATCTTTGGTGTAAAGACGGATAAGCGTACATATCTTGCGGTAATCGGCGGAATGTCATATGACTTTAAATTGAAAATTGAATTGAAGAACGGAAAGTACAAGGTATATCCTATATACGAAATATATGGAGAGCAACCATATGAGGATTTGAAGCTTGAAATTTTTGAATTGACAGGAAGCGATGCAAATTACTCAGGTATGGCAAGACGTTACAGAAAATACAGAATGGATAAGGGTGAGATTGTTCCTATTTCAGAGAGAATGAAGAACTGCAAGACCTTGGAATATACAAAAGACTCGGTTTTGATAAGAGTTCGTTGCGGATGGAAGCCTGCACCGCCCGCTGTGTTGCATCAGACATTGGAAAACGAGCCTGAGATGCATGTTGCCTGTGATTTTGACAGAGTCGGAGATATTTTGGACGAACTGAAGGCACAAGGCGTTGAAAAAGCGGAAATTTGTCTTATAGGCTGGAATGTAAAAGGTCACGACGGAAGATGGCCGCAGGCGTTCCCTGTTTGTGAAGAGCTTGGCGGAGAAGAAAAGCTAAGAGCGTTGATAAAGAAAGCGCAGAGTATGGGATATCAGATTGTATGTCATACAAACAGTACCGACCAATATGAAATTGCGGACATATATGACGAAAATAACACTGCACTAAAACGTGATGGAGAGCCTATGGTATGTTCACAGGGGTGGAGCGGAGGAACGATGTATAGCTTATGCCCGATAGTAGGTGCAAAGCAAGCGGAGGAAATACTGCCTAAGGTAGCTGAATTAGGTTTTCGCGGCACCCACTATATTGACGTATTTGGCGTTGTAACGCTCAGACGGTGTTGGCATAAGGAACATTACGTGGACTCAAAGAAATCCATTGAATGTATGGCAAAAATTAGTGAGCTTTCAAAGAGATTGTTTGGCGGTTTATCTACTGAGGGGGCAGCTGATTTTCTTGTGCCTTATATAGACTACGCACTTTATGTTTGCCCTAATATGAATGTAGGTGATTTATGCGACAAGGCAATACCATTCTGGCAGCTTGTATATCACGGGATAACACTCAGCAATCCGTACTCAGCTACAATGAACTGCACCTTTAAGGAAAAGTCAACGTTGCTTAAGGTGATAGAA
Source organism: uncultured Ruminococcus sp. (assembly GCA_902760955.1). GTDB lineage: Bacteria > Bacillota > Clostridia > Monoglobales > Monoglobaceae > UMGS1820. Next base: position 21,379 of record CACWIG010000020.1, read on the forward strand.
TTCGGAGGACGTCCGTCTTATTATTTCTATTCTGCTTTTATGGGTAATGGTGAAAATTGGATGGGTAACACAGACGCATTATGCGATAATGATGAGCAATTAAAAACCTCAGTATCAAAAATCAAAGAGGGCTATGATATATACACAGAAATGTCGGATATTAACACAGCATTTATGGAAAATCACGAGGAGGTTGCCGAAAATGTGTATGAGGTTACATATTCAAATGGCACCGTTGTGAGAGTCGACTACAACAACGAAAGCTACGAAATTTTTCACAAGTAATAGCTTACATTGATAAAAGGAGTTGATGCATTTGAAGTATATGGTAGGTTTGCAGAATACAAATGACGAGCTTGTCAGATGTATTGAGGCAAACAAGGAACACATATATGAAGTGTATTTTTCGTGGGGAGATTTTGCAAATGGCAGGAACGCTCAAACAGAGCGTGATGGGTACACCTCCTGGGAATTGCAGAAGTGGCAGACAGATGCCCTTGCAGAACTTACGGAATGGGATATTCCTTTAAACTTATTGTTTAATGCAAATTGTTACGGAAAAGACAGCCAATCGAGAGCTTTTTTTGAAAAAGTGGGGACTACAATTGATTACATAAAAGAGAATTACATTCTAAATTCCGTAACGACTACGTCACCGCTGATTGCAAAGTTTATAAAGAACAACTTTGAGGGAATAGAGGTTCGGGCATCTGTAAATATGGAAATAGGCACAGAGCAGGGTATGGATTATGTGGCTGAGTATTTTGACAGCTACTATATGAAACGTGAACTAAATCGAAATATTGATGCTATAATACCATTGAAAAAATGGTGTGACGACAACGGCAAAAAGCTGTATATGCTTGCTAACAGCGGATGCTTGAATTACTGCTCGGCACATAACTTCCACGACAACCTTGTGGCACACGAGTCTGAAATTTCCAAAATGGATAATGCCTATGAATTTCGCGGAATGTGCCGTGAATATCTGAGCAAAGAAGAGCATTATGAGTCGCTTATAAAAGACACGAATTTTATAAGACCTGAGGACATTCACAAATATGAGCCATATTTTGATGCGGTTAAGCTGGCGACAAGGGTTCACAAAAACCCCTGCAATGTACTCAAAAGCTACATAAACAGAAAATACATCGGAAATATATTAGAAATTTTAGAGCCTGCACACAGTATTTATCCTTATATTGTGGAAAACGGAGAACCGATGAAGATAATAAATTTGGAGGAAAAGTATTATGCTGACAAGTAAAATGATTAAAGAAGCAGCACTTGCCGCAGGAGCGGATATGTGCGGAATTGCACCTATGTCAAGATTTGACGGCGCACCTGATGAAATGAATCCGCAGTTTCTGTTCCCTGAGGCAAAAAGCTGTATAGGTTTTGTGTTCAGAATACCGAGAGGTGTTCAAAGAGGAATAGAAGAGGGAACGCAGTTCTATCAGTATCCGTCTATGGCATACGGCGGTATCAATGAGATATTTGCACCTGCCGTTTTGTATCAGGTTGGTAAAGTTATTGAGGACGAGGGATACGAGGCTTTTGTATACAGAAACACAGGTGCGAGAGGCGTTGTGTCGGATATGGACGGAAGCCCTGGTAACACTCTGTCACCTGAGGAGCAGATAGAAATAAACGAGAATGCGAAAACTTCAACAGCACACCACAGAAGTGTTCAGTTCACACGTCCTGCACGTGAGGGCAGTGTTGCACCTGACCTGCAATTCCAATTCAGAATTGCGGCAGTTGCCTGCGGACTTGGCGAAATCGGTTGGAGTAAGATGTTGCTTACCCCTGAGTTTGGTCCTCTGCAGAGAGTGGCATTTATATTTACTGATGCGGAACTTGAATATGATGAGATGTACTCGGGAGAGCCTCTTTGCAGACGTTGCGGCGCCTGTGTGCGTGAATGTCCTGGGGGATGTATTCCGCCGATTAATTCAGGCAAAAAAGTAACTGTAAACCTTGACGGAAAAATTCTTGAGTGGGGAGATATTGATATGTGGCGCTGTTATGCCTTTTATACCCACGCAGGCAGATATTATAATCCCTTTGTTCCAAAAGAGGTATGGGATAAAAACGAAGATGGCTCCCTTGACTTGATGGAGGGTGTTACAGATATTGCCAACGAGCAGGAGATTATGAAGGTTTACACTGCACTTCAAAAATACTTTCCAAGTTGGGTTGGTTATAATATGGCAAAATGTGGCGGTTGTATCAGAGCTTGTGTTTCTGTGCTTGAGAAAAAAGGTGGCTGTATGGCAAATCGCTTTAAGGAGCCGCTTAGAACAAAGAAAGCGTGGAAACTGGACAGATGATAGAGAGTTATAAGTTTGTAGGCGAAGACTTCAAGGCTTTGATGCAGTATGAGGGCTGGAAAATAGGCTTTTTGAGATATAGCGAGAGATTCTCTGAATTTTCACAGCTTGAAATGCATAGTCTGACAGATGAGGCGTTTATACTGCTTGAGGGCAGTGCCACGCTTTATACTGAAAATGAAAATGTTAATATGGAAAAATGTGTTTTGTATAATATCCCCAAAGGGGAATGGCATCACATAACAGTAAGCAAAGATGCAACGGTTATGGTAGTAGAAAACAGTAATACAAGCAAAGAAAATACTAAAAAAAGATATTTACGAGGAGAGTGAAAAGATGCTCACAAGTGAATTTATAAAAGAAAAAGCAAAAGAGCTTGGTGCAACTATTTGCGGAATAGGTAAAATATATGATGAAGAAAACCCACAGAGAGACCCTAAAATGATACTTCCAAATGCAAAATGTATTATAGGGTTTGGTTTTATTGTTCCCAAAGCATTGTATAAGGCTATGGACAGAGAAACCCAATATTACACATACACAACAATAGGTGTGAAATATCAGGATGAAGAAATGGCAGAAATTTTCTTACTGAAAATGGGCGGTATAATAGAGAACGAGGGCTATGATGCCTGTTTGCAAAAGGCGATACCCAACCTTAGAATTAAAGGTGACAAGGAAACAAACCCTGAGGTTCTTGATACATACGAGCTTATTCACGCTGAGTCAGTAGAGGAAGGAAAGCCTGTCCCTGATGTTATTATTGACTTTGGCAAGGCGGCAAAGGCGTGCGGCTTAGGTGAAATGGGCTTAAACGGCAAGATTATAAATAAGGAATACGGCCCGTTTATGAGATACTGTTTTATTATAACAGATGCACCTCTTGATTGTGATGAGCCTATGAAAGAAACTGTATGTGATAAGTGCGGTGAATGTATAAAGGCGTGCCCTGGAAACGCAGTAAGTGAAAACGGCCTTGACACTTGGCAATGCAGCGTATACTACAAGGGTGCCCATAGGTCAAACCCCTTTATAACTGACGACTTTTTAGCAGGAAATCCTGAACGGGAAATGATTTTAGACGGCAAAAAACGCTTTGATGCAGTGTCGGCAAGAGAAATATATAAGGAAATGAACTTCCTGCCAAATACTCAATGGGGATATTCGCCGTGCCTCTGCGGAAGAAAATGCGATATTGCCTGCTATAAGCACTTAAAGGGGGAATTTTAACGTGAGAGATAAGATTATAGAAATTGCCAAGGCGAATGGTGCTGATATAGTAGGCTTTGCACCTATCAGCCGTTTTTCTGCCGATAATCCGATTTATAAAATTATGCCTGAAACCAAGACTGTTATAGGTTTGGGATTCAGAATTCTGAGAGGAATTTACAGAGGAATTGAGGAGGGAAGTACATATTATCAATACACCACAATGGCGGTTGAAAATATGGAGGAAACCATAATGCCAATGGCACAGCTTAAGGTTGCTATGCATATGGAGGAAAATGGTTATCTCGCACTTCCTCAAAGGCGTCATCAGCAGATTATGGCAGAGCATAACAGCACTAATCCTGAAGTGGCGTATGACGCGGTATACAGAGATAAACCGCAAGAGGTTCAGCTTGACTTTCTTGATACAGCCGTAAAATGCGGCCTTGGTGAAAAAGGCTTGCACAATGTATTGCTGACAGACGAATTTGGGCCAATGGTCAGATACTGTTTTATTTTGACTGATGCAGAGCTTGGAGAAACAGAGGAGTATAAGCCTCATTTGTGTGACAAGTGCGGAAAGTGTGTTGAGGGTTGCCCTGGCAGAGCCATAGACGAAAACGGCAATGTTGACCAATGGCAATGTGCTGTGTACTATAACGGAGCAAACGGCACTAAAAACCCATTTATGCCCCCTGAGGCTTTTGAAGGCTTTGATAACAGACTTGAAATAATTGCAGGTGAGGCAAAGGTTACACCTGAGACCGCAAGAGAAATTTTGGATAAAATATATTTCTATCCCCCTGCACAGCACGCGTATCAGTGTTCAATCTGCGGAAGGGCTTGCGATATGGCTTGTTATATGCACCTTGAAGAAAAGGGCGTATTGACCAAGAAATTTAAAACACCATTCAGAAAAAGAGAAGAATGGAAGTTCAGCGTTGACGATTTTAAATAGGAATATGAATAATGGGCTGTTAAAAAGTCGAACATAGCGGTTTGTCGGAAACCGCCAAACCCTACATTTTGTGTGAAATCTAATCATCATACAAAATAAATTGTAGGGGACGGCGTCCCCGACGTCCCGAAAATCACTTTTTGACAGCCCATTTTTTAGGTTATTAAGACTGCTTGTAATTTTATTGCTTTTCGTATATTTCTATAACAGGAGATTTCATAATTCCGATTTCGGTTAAACAATAATCGTAACTCCATCTTTCCCCTGTTGTGTACCAGGCTGTTGGGTCGAAGTATCTGTATTTTTGTGTTTCATCGCAATTATGCAACATACCAAAGGTATTTTTGCGGTTGCCAAAGAACTTGATTTCAATCGTATGTTCACCGCAGGATAAATTACTAATTTCTTTTATATACGGGTCGAATACCAAAGGGCCTTTGTCCTCGCCGTCAACATAAATGCGCAGAAGTGCACCTTTGTATTCGCTGACTCTGAGCTTTATATCACATTCAGGAGTATTTATTTTAGTTTTATATACAATATTGCCTCCGTAAAACGGCATACCCTGATGAACGATTGAACCAAAGGAGATATGCTTGCTCGGCTTTTGAATTATACAGTTACAACCTGTCAGTTTAACGTCAAAATCGCCTAACAAATAGTAATTTTCCACTCGAATACGCCTGGAAATCGGGGCTTTGATAATAATTATATTTTCGCCGCATTTTAATTTTGGAAGAGCCATTTTACGTATTCCTGTATCAACATAGTAACCATCATCTGTTATGGGAATGTTAGTGCCGTTTAATGTGACTTGTTCAGCTTCCTCGTAGGCAAGGGCACATTCAGCCTCAAATTCACTCATTATTTTAAATCTCAAGTATACATAGTCGATTGTTTTATCCTTTGGCAGTTTCCAAATCTTGCCGTAGTATGGACCTGCATTATAAAGGTCTTTTCTTGTCTTTTTGTCTATCCTTAAAACTTCTTCGCAAGACTCATAGTCGGTGCCGTTATATGAATACTCAGCCATATCAAGAACTGCCACATTAGGTTCATCACGCTTATATTCCACAGATGAGCGATAATCTACGGTTTTTGTCAAAACTCTGCTGTCTTTTACGGCTTTTATATTGTTTGCCTCTGTATATTTACCAAGTTGTAAAAGCAAGCTGTCATTCATATGTAATGTATAGCTGATTGTTGTTTTTCCGTTTTTAACTTCATAATCAATATTCTTGATTTCACCCGTCAATGTGTCCATAATTTGCGGATAGTATTCACCATTTATTATAATTTTAATTGGGTTGATAATTGGATTTATACCTGTTATAGATTGCTTTGCGTTAGCTATGAACAGATACTTGTTTTCATTGTCATCACGCAAATTGTATATCAGGTTATTTGTTGGTGTTCCGTTTCCGTTAAATATTGTTAAAAATCGTTCGCTTGACAGCATATCAAGCAATTCGTTAGATGCCGTAAGGGTGCGATACGACTTTTCAAACAGATTTTCTGCACCAATGCTTACCATTCCGTCTATGCAGGAAGGACAGTTGCCCACAAAGATTAGTTTGCCGCCTCTGCTTTGAAATTCGGTCAGAATTTCAAGAGTCGTATGACGTATAGTCCTGAGGTTAGGAACAATGATTGCATCGTATTGCATAGAACCTATTTTAAGTGTGCTGTCACTTGTTTCGTTATATTGTGACGGCATTTCGGACTCGCATATAAAATCAAAATCTATAAGTCCGAAAAGCAGCGTTTCGATGATATTTTTAAAGTTGTTTTCCATATCTTGAATATCAGACCACACCAAATCACGAGGCCCGTGACATAACCACATACTTTCTACGGGGTGAATAACGCCCACTTTTACATCAGGCTTGCCCCGTGTAAGCACAGTGTTGAGCCTTGCATAGTGGTCTTCTATGTATGAATATTCTTTGTACCAGGGCGATTGATAGCTGATAGAGGCAGGGTAATCACGCTTTGCAACACCCTTCATTGAAACCCAGGAAAGATGCGGTACTCTGACAGTAACGCCCAATGCAGCCTGCCAATCACCTTGGAATTTGTAACCGCGAAAGTCAAAGGTCCAATCTGTCACACCATAAAGCTCAGATAACATTCCTTCTTTGTTGTACTGATGTACGGCTGACTGAGTTTGCTTTGCAGTGGATAAGTGAACAGCGTTTCGCAGCATATCTATTCCGGGTATCTCAAAACTCTTGTAGCAACGCATAGCTTCAATAACCCATTTGGTTTGGGAAAACAGAGAGTCTTCTCCCATAACGTGACCCGTCAAAGCAAGGCTGTTTTCTTTACACCAATTTCCGCATTGTTCGACAAATGCCTCGGTAAAGCGTTTGCTTATATGGTCGTGATAACGATAGCGTGCAAGTGACGGAGCACGGTTGGACAATTCCCATACAAGTTCAGGCAGATAATCTGTTATGTCGTCGCCGTATGCATCTCTATATGTATCGGCAAAATCCTGTGTCCAGGGAAGAGATACGTCTTTTAAATCGTGAGATAATTCTTTTACTTCTTTGATTGGCACCTTTGGCTCATCAGTGAATATGGCAGGCACCGATTTGCCGAATTTATCACCAACAGCCTTTTTATAGCCTTCGTATGTTATGTTGATAAATTCCTGAATTGACTCTTTATTCATTGTGTCAACATAGTCGCAGACCTCACGGTCGGGCATATTCATATAAACATACCACTTTGTACCTGTTGCTGCGGCAGTTTGGTCAATCTTTTTATATTCTTTGAGTGTGCCGTCATTGTTAAGCTGTATATCAAAGCACGCGATTAAACAAGGCTTTCCGCTCTGTAAAAACTCCTCCACAGTTCCGCTTTCGCAGGGAGTAACTGTAAAGGTTATTATTTTCAGGCGGTATGCATTGTTTTTTGTGACCATTCCGCCTGCGGTGCCTGAGGGACAATAGTCCTCGTCATAGAGCCAGGTGAGCATTCCCTCTTTATCTGCTTTATCGGAGCAAGCTTTGACTAACTCCATAAATTCGTCGCCTAAATATTCGGTAGCCATTCCTGGCCTTGAGTGTATATGAAAACCGCCGAAGCCCATTTCTTTAAGGCAATCAATCTGTCTTAAAAGCTCGGCCTTGTCAAGCTCACAGTTCCAGGACCAAAATGGTGTTCCTCTGTATTCGCTTGTAGGATTTTTAAATAATTCCTTTGATAATTTACTTTCCCTTGATTTTGGATATAACATTTTTATCACCCCGATAATGTTTGTGAATATTGACATTATTGTATTATGTATGATACAATAATTCTATCGGTATATTTTATAAAATACAGGGTGATTTTAATATGGTTGAATTTAAAAAAGATGAGATTTATATAGAACAAATCAATCAACAAACAATTCAGTATCATTCTCATAATTTTTTTGAACTTGCTTATATAAAAGAAGGAGAGATAGACCATTATCTTGATGGGAAAAAATATAGAATAAAAGCAGGAGATTATTTCATCATAGATGTAAACTCACGGCATACATATTCGGTAGTAGGTGACAAGCCGTGCCGTTTGTATAATTGTTTGTTTTACCCCGAAGCAATAGACAAATGTATGAAGCATTGCGTCAGCTTTAACAGTATGATGGAAAGCTATCTGATAAAGTTTGATGTAAGCATTTTAAAATACGATCCCACAGCATATGTGTTCTGTGATGATGATAAGCATATTTTATCCTTGCTTGACAGAATGTATAGCGAAAAAACTAATGCTAATTACGGGTTTAAGGAAATAATGAGATGTTCGTTAATTGATATCCTTATTTCTACTATGAGAAAGATTGCGGATTATGATAAAACAATAAGAAAAAACAGTCCTACGGATTTTATAATTACAACTATATCAGAAAACTTCAATAAAAATATTACTTTGTCAGAAATAAGTAAGGAATTAAATTACAGTATACCTTATATAAGTTTAAGATTTAAAAAAGATACGGGGTATTCATTTACCGAATATCTCCAAAAACACAGAATTGAAAACAGTCTTCGTTTGCTTTCAAACAGTAATATGAAAATAATTGATGTTGCGTATTCGGTGGGCTATAATGATGTAAATTTTTTTGGGCATATCTTTAAAAAATATATGGATATCACCCCATCTCAATTCAGAAAATTATCACAACAAAACGAATAAGAGGTTGCAAAAAAATATGACACAGCGGATTGTCGGTAACCGCTATCACAAAAATGCCCTCCTTGCGTAAAGAAGGGCGACACGCGATTTTAAGTGACGGGATGAATGGTGATGAGCCATAGTTGTTCAGAAAATTATACATCTATAGATTACGCAATCCATTACTTTGTAGGGGACGGCGTCCCCGACGTCCCGCAAAAATACATAAATTATAAATTCAAAATAATTTTATAGAATAAATACCCAAAGCCCTCGTCGCCACTTGCTGTACTTGCTTGATGCTCATCATATTCGCATCGTCACTTGCTCCGCAGTGGCTCCTCTTTCCCAAAAAATCTCAAATCAATTTTCTATTTTTTGGGAACCCTAATGCCCAACTGCAATGAAAAAATATTTTGAATTTATGGGTTGTAAAACTTAACTTCTAAACGGTGCCCCTATAAGTCTCAAAAAATACTTTTCAAACAGTATCTTATTTTCTTATCTGACCGTTTCCGTATACTATAAATTTGGTTGATGTCAAAGCCTCAAGTCCCATTGGACCTCTTGCGTGTATCTTCTGTGTGCTTATTCCGATTTCCGCACCATAGCCAAATTCAAATCCGTCGGTAAATCTTGTGGAGGCATTTACATATACGGCGGCGGCATCAATCTCGTCAAGGAATTTCTGTGATGCGTTATAGTCCGAAGTAATTATTGCCTCGGAGTGACCGCTGTTATATTTGTTAATGTGGGTGATTGCCTCATCAATGCTGTCCACAATCTTTATTCCTATTTTAAGGGATAAGTATTCGGTTGCCCAATCCTCCTCGTTAGCCGCAGTGGAGTCAGGGAACATAGAACAAACTGTTTCGTCACCGACGATTTCCACACCTCTTGAAGTGAGTTCAGGTACGATAATGGGCAGAAATTCCTCCGCAATATCTCTATTAATCAACAGCTTTTCTTCTGCGTTGCAAACGGAGGGCCGCTGTGTCTTTGCGTTGATAACAATATTTTTTGCCATTTCAAGATTGGCAGAGCTGTCAACATATACGTGACAGTTGCCTGTTCCCGTTTCGATTGCAGGAACGGTTGCGTTCTCTACAACGGCACGGATAAGACTTGCACCGCCTCTCGGAATAATCACATCAAGATAGTCGTTCAGCTTCATCAATGCCACAGAGCTTTCACGGGTGGTATCTTCAATCAAATTGATTGAGCCGTAGGGCAAACCATTTGCGTATGCCGCATCCTGCATCACCTTTACGATTGCCTTGTTAGAGTTGATTGCCTCTTTTCCGCCTCTTAAGATAACGGCATTTCCTGATTTTACGCACAGACCTGCGGCGTCGGCTGTTACGTTTGGACGTGCCTCGTAAATTATTCCGATAACACCCAAGGGAACACGTATTTTGCCGATTTTAAGTCCGTTGGGCCGTCTGGTTTGAGATATTACCTCACCGATTGGGTCGGGCAGGGATACGATTTGGTCAATGCCGTCTGCCATAGAGTTTATTCTGTCCTCTGTCAATCTCAATCTGTCAATTAAGCCCTCGCTCATTCCTGCTGCTATGCCGTTGTCAATATCTGTTTTGTTTGCGGTGAGTATGTAGTCGGTGTTCTCACGCAGAGCCTTTGCAATGGATGACAGAGCATTGTTCTTATCGTCTGAAGAAAGGCTTGCCAATTTATATGACGCTTCCTTTGCAAGTTTTCCTTTTTCGATTAATTCTTTCATATTGTATCAATTCCTTTTTTTGTTATATAAAACAATATACCATAAAATTCTGTGTTACACAAGAAAAATATTATATAACAGCATAAATAAAAATCTGTAGTTGTCAAACATATGTTACATTTACACTCAAAAAAGTGATAACATAGTTTTGCTTAAATCCCATAACTGCTTTTAAACTTAAATCGGATTG
>CACWIG010000021.1 GCA_902760955.1 uncultured Ruminococcus sp.
TGGTAGGAGGATTAAACTAATCCACAGTATCTAAACACAGTATAGCAAATATCCGTAAAAATGGATATATAAACTATAAATATATAATACAAGGAGAATACCATTATGGGAAAAGGAGCTATGCTTCCGCTTATGAAGTCAAGCGATGTTATTACAAAGAAAGGAATTGTTTTGTCAAAAGAGGACGTTCCGTATAGTGCTTCTTGCGTTTTCAATGCAGGAGTAGCTAAGTACAAGGGCAGATATGTTATGATTTTCAGAAATGACTACGGCAATGAGGATTTTAAGCCTTCATTCACTGGCTCTTGCCTTGGACTTGCTTTTTCAGACGACGGAGTTAAATGGAAAGTAGAAAAAGAACCATTTATGACTCTTGAAAAGCTCAATATCAAAGAATGTACTAAGATATATGATCCGAGACTTACTGTGATGGACGGCAAATTACATATTTGCTTTGCTTTTGATACAAAGCACGGCGTACGCGGTGGCGTCGGTATAGTTAAGGACGATTTCTCAGGCTTGGAAATTTTAAGTCTGAGTAGTCCTGATAATAGAAATATGGTACTTTTCCCCGAGAAAATCGATGGAAAATATGTACGTCTGGAAAGACCTTTCCCTGTTTATTCAAGGGGAGGCAAAGATATATTTGATGTGTGGATAAGCAAGTCTCCTGATTTGATATATTGGGGCGAGGAGGATTTACTGCTTGCCGTTGAAGATGTGCCGTATGCCAATGATAAAATCGGTCCTGGTGCACCTCCTATAAAGACAGATAAGGGATGGCTTACACTTTTCCACGCAGTTGACAGGGACGACACAAGAGGCAAAAACGGATGGGATAATAAGTGGACAAAGAGATATACTGCCGGAATTATGCTTCTCGATCTTAATGACCCTAAAAAAGTTGTAGGAATGTCAAAATTGCCACTTATAGCTCCTGAGGAGGATTATGAAACAGATGAAGGCTATAGAACAAACGTTATTTTCCCGGGCGGAATGATTTTGGAGGATGACGGAGAGGTTAAAATTTACTATGGTGCTTCTGATACCGTTGAATGTCTTGCTACTGCAAATTTAGATGACCTTGTAAACTTATGTTGCAGTGAAAAATAAAGGGGTTGTATGATGGACTACAAAGAAAACTATAAAAGCTGGCTGGAAAGCGAAATAGTTGATATCAGAACAAAAGAAGAACTGAAAGCCATAGCTGACGACCAAAAGGAAATAGAGGACAGATTTTATAAAAATCTCTCTTTCGGAACAGGCGGTTTGCGTGGAGTAATGGGCGCAGGAACCAACCGAATGAACGTGTATACTGTCAGAAAGGCAACGCAGGGACTTGCGGAAGAAATCCTCAGTCACGGCAAGGAGTTTGCCGAAAAGGGTGTTGTTATTGCATATGACTCACGGAACAATTCGGAAAACTTTGCATATGAATGTTCAAAAGTTCTCTGTGCCAACGGCATAAAGACATATATTTTTGACAGCCTTCGTCCGACACCTGAGCTTTCTTTTGCGGTAAGATATCTTGGATGTGGCAGAGGTATTGTTATAACCGCAAGCCATAATCCAAAGGAGTATAACGGATATAAGGTGTACGGCCAGGACGGAGGTCAGATTGCGCCTGAAACCGCTGAAGTTATACTTGGCTTTATTGATAAGATAAATATTTTTGATGATGTTAAGACTGTTGATAAGCCTGATAATATTTTAATAGGCGACGAGGTTGACAGAGCGTACATTGCCGCCGTAAAAGCGCAGAGCTGTAAAACGGCGATACCTGATGATTTTAAGGCGGTTTATACGCCGTTGCACGGAAGCGGTAATCTGCTTGTCAGAAGAATACTTAGCGAGATAGGTGTAAAAAATGTATTTACTGTGCCCGAGCAGGAATTGCCTGATGGCGATTTTCCAACAGTAAATTCGCCTAATCCTGAAAATAGTGAGGCATTTGATATCGCCGTCCAATATGCCGCAAAGCAAAACGCGGATATTGTGTTCGGAACCGATCCTGACAGCGACCGCATTGGCGTTGTTGTAAGAAACGCGGCAGGCGAGTATATTGTTTTAAACGGAAATCAAACAGGCTGTCTGTTATGTGAATACATTTTAAGAAAATCAAAGCAAAACGGAATCTTGCCACAGGATGGAGCCGTTATAAAGACTATAGTTACTACCGAAACCGTCAGAGCTATTGCACAGACTTATGGTGTGGAAACGATAGATGTTCTCACAGGTTTTAAGTTTATTGGTGATAAAATCAAGGGCTTTGAGAAACAGGGCAGAGCCGAGAGATTTATTTTCGGACTTGAGGAAAGCTACGGCTATCTTAAAGGTACATATGCAAGGGATAAGGATGCTGTTGTTGCGGCAATGCTTATCTGCGAGGCAGCAGCCGATTACAAGGCAAGGGGTATGACGCTGTATGAGGGGTTGCAGGATATTTATGAAAAATACGGTTATTCTGTGGAAAAGTTAAAAACCATAACCCTTAAAGGTATTGACGGAGCAGAGCAGATAAATAAGCTTATGAACCGTTTCAGAAATGAAAAATTGCCAATCGACACAGTTAAAAAACTTGACTATCTTGAAGGTATAGATGGCCTTCCTAAATCTGATGTGCTTAAGTTTTTTACGCCTGACGGCTGGTTTGCGGTGCGCCCTTCAGGTACCGAACCAAAGATAAAATTCTATTTCGGCGCACAGGGCAGTTCAAAGGAAGAAGCTCAGGCGGTGCTTGAAAAATTGCTTGCTGTGGTGGAAGACTTATAAAGAAAATTTTGTGATATTGGAATTTAGTCCGAGAAACAGATATCTCAGACTAAATTCCATTTTAATTTCTGCTGTGTAATTTACTTTTTTCAAAATAATATATTTTTTTTGAAAAAAGCCTTGACAAAACTTATAAAATATGATATTCTATAATCCGTCAGTGTGAAACAATAAATGCTGGTATAGCTCAATTGGCAGAGCAGCTGATTTGTAATCAGCAGGTTGTAGGTTCAAGTCCTATTACCAGCTCCATACGGATACAGACCCGTAGTGAAAACCCACTCATTTGAGTGGGTTTTTTCACACGTATAAAAGATGTATTAAGGAAAAGTGTTTAAAATGAACAAAAAAACATTCAAAAGAGCATTTATAGACAGCCTGCCCATAATGGCTGGATATATCATTATGGGAATGGGATTTGGCGTATTAATTCAAAAAGAGGGCTACAATTTTTTATGGTCAGGAATAATGGGACTTACAATTCTTGGCGGTTCTATGCAGTATGTCGCTGTTGACTTGCTTGGCGGTGCCGTTTCATTTCTTACTACCGCAGTAATGACAATTATGATTAACGGAAGATATTTCTTTTATGGATTGTCTATGCTTGAAAAGTACAGACAGGTCAAAAAAGGAAGATGGTATTTGCAGTTTGCCTTGACGGACGAAACCTATTCACTTGTTTCCACAATGGATACAAGCAAGCCCGAGAATAAGGGCGTGCATCTTCACGCATACTACTTTTTGCTGTCCGCCTTAAATCATTGCTATTGGATAATAGGCTGTGTATCGGGTGCGTTGCTTGGGGAACTTGCCAATTTTGACAGTCGTGGTATGGAATTTGCAATGACCGCACTTTTTGTTACTATTTTTGTAGACCAATGGCGAGAGGCAAAAAATCATTTCTCCGCAATATTCGGGGTCGCAATATCACTGATATTTATTTTGATATTGGGTGCAGATAATTTTGTTATTCCCGCAATGCTTATTCTCACTGTTGTTTTAATGTCGGGCAAGGTAGGACAACCCAAGGAGGAAGATTATGAATAAGACTCTTTTTTCTGTAATCAGTATAGCTATTATCGCTATTGTTACATATTTTATTCGCTCACTTGCATTTATCGCCTTCCCTAAGGGAAAGGAAATTCCTGCGGCTGTCAGACGTTTAAGCAACACATTGCCCTACGGAATAATGGGATTGTTGGTGGTGTATTGCCTGAAGGATACGAGTATTCTCTCATATCCATACGGCTTGCCTGAACTGATTTCGGTTGCAGTGGTTGTGATTTTGCAGATATGGCGTAAGAATTCCCTGCTCAGCGTTCTCGCAGGAACAGTATGTTATATGATTTTGATAAGAACTGTCTTTTAGGAGAATATAATTATGGCAAGATTTTCATACGATGGCGAACGGCATATAATAAAAGATTTATGGAGTGTTTGTTTTGACGATACTCCTGCCTTTGTAGATTGGAATTTTGATAAAAATTATAGTTCTGAAAATACTGTTGTGGCAGAAGTTGATAATAAGGTGGTATCTGCAATGCAGATGCTTCCTTTTGCTATGCAGATAAAAAACATTCCCCTTTCGGCAAGAGGCATATGGGGAGTGTCCACATACCCCGAATACAGAAATAAAGGCAAGGTCAGAGAACTGTTTGAGTATGCGATGCCAAAGTTATATTCAGATGGTTGCGAAATATGCGTTCTGGTGGCGGCTGTAAGCGGTATGTATGAGAAATTCGGCTTTTCAAAAAACTTTGATATTAATTTTCACAGATTGGCTGATAAGAATTTGAGGTATGCCGAAAATACAGATGATGAACTGATAGAAAGGCTTGACAGAATTTATAAGTCGGCAATGTCAAATGTGGCTATATACGTTGACAGAACCTATGATTATTGGCAAAAGACTGTATATGCGTTAAAGAATATTGCAGATGGACAAATAGCATTAACTGAAGATGGTTATGCCTTGTTATATTCCGAAAATGGAGAGTGGATAGCAAGCGAGGCTTTCGGAATAAAGACAGCAGAGATTACAAACAGCTATCCACTGATGGCACGGGTTATAAACGTAAAGTCGGTGCTTGAAAGATTAGCCGATTTTATAGAGGACGGAACTGTAATAAGGATAAAAGACGATATAATTGCCGAAAACAATATCTGTTGCCGTATAAGCGGCGGAAAGGTTACAGAATGTAATTTGGATGTAGCAGAAACGGATATATCAGATTTTACAAATATGATATTTGATTTGTTCAGAGAGGGCGAGGGAATATATATTCATTTTCCCCTTGATATTTAAGCAGTTTGCAACACTTATCAAATGGAATTGTAACGGATATTATGGTAGAATTTAGGAGAGGAAGTATAGTAATGCTTGGTACAATAGTAAATGTTATTGCTGTATTGGCAGGCGGACTTATAGGCTTGCTTGTTAAAAAGGGTCTGCCCCAAAGGCTTGAAAAGGGATTGATGACAGCGCTTGGGTTTTGTACAATGTACATAGGAATTTCAGGTTTGTCTGACGGTAAGCTAACATTGGTGCTGATATTGTCTATGGTATTCGGCACAATTATCGGCGAGTTGATTGATTTGGATAAGCAGATAAACCGTCTTGGCGAATTTGTTCGCGATAAAGTCAGCGGCAATGATACAAAGTCCAATATTGCAGAGGGCTTTGTTTCTGCAAGTCTGTTGTTTTGCGTAGGGGCAATGTCAATTGTTGGTTCTCTTGAAAGCGGAATTTCGGGAAATCACGAAATTCTTTTCGCCAAGTCCACACTTGACTTTGTTGCGGCAATATTATTTGCGTCTTCATTGGGTGTGGGAGTACTGTTTTCAGCGGTATTTGTCTTGGTATATCAGGGCAGTATAACATTACTTGCCCAATGGGTTGCTCCCGTATTGAGTGATGCTGCTGTTGCAGAGATGTCCTGTGTAGGCTCTCTTATACTGATTGCTTTAGCACTTAATATGATAGGGCTTTCAAAATACAAGGTAATGAACTTTGTGCCAGCGATATTTATGCCGATTTTACTATGCTTATTTATACACTAAACAAAAACAGGGGTTGGAGTATATGAAGGTTTATCATAATTCACAGGACATAAGGTTCCGCAGTCCTTTCGGAGCGGTGAAAACAGGTGATATTGTCGCATTGCGTATTGATATAAGTGATTGCGATTTGCCCGAGAGCGTTATGGTCAGAGTCTGGACAGATGACGGCGAAAAGCTGTATCCGATGACCGCAACGAAAAAGAGCGGAGTATATTCATATTCGGCAAAAATAAAGATGCCAAAGATGCCGTGCCTTTTGTGGTACTGTTTTGTGATTAATATATTTCATAACACATATTGGTATTTGAATGCAAGTGACGGCTTGGGCGGAGTCGGCAGGTTGGAAAACTTTAATGACGGAAAGAGTTATCAGATAACGGTATATGATAAAGCCTTTAAAACGCCTGAATGGTTTTGCGGAAAAGTGATGTATCAGATATTTCCCGACAGATTTTACGGAGAGCATAAGGACAGAGAAATACACAAAAAACGTGATGAATATATAGTCCATTATGACAAGTATGAACCCATATCCTTTAACAGACACCCCTACGAAAACGGACCTGCCTGCAATGACTTCTACGGCGGTAATCTTAAAGGAATAATTAAGAAACTGCCATATATAAAATCACTTGGTGTAGGTGTGATTTATCTCAATCCCATATTTGATGCATATTCAAATCATAAGTATGACACAGCCAATTACAAAGAGATTGACTCTATGTTCGGCACAGAAGAAGATTTTTCTGAACTGTGCAAAAAGGCTGATGAATACGGAATTAAGATAATACTTGACGGCGTGTTCAGCCATACGGGAGCGGACAGCATATACTTTAACAAGTACGGAAACTACGGAGAGGGCGGAGCGTATAATGACGAGAATTCGCCTTACAGAAGTTGGTATAAAATTGATGACAATAAGGAATATGAAAGCTGGTGGGGTTGCAGTAACCTTCCCAATGTAGAAGAGCTTGAACCATCTTACCTGGACTATATATTGAGAGATGACGACTCAGTTATCAAAAAGTGGCTGAGGTTAGGTGCATCAGGCTGGCGACTCGACGTAGCCGACGAACTTCCTGACGAGTTTATACAAATTCTCCGCAAGGAAGTCAAAAAGGTAAAAGAGGATGCTGTAATAATAGGTGAAGTCTGGGAGGACGCCTCCAATAAGATTGCATACAGTATGCAAAGGGAGTATTTGCTGGGCTATGAACTTGACAGCGTTATGAATTATCCCTTTAAAGATAATGTAACAGCATTTATTTCAGGACAAGAATCAGCTGAAAATATGGATAGGGCACTTATGTCTATTGCAGAGAACTATCCCATATGTGTGAGATATTCGCTTATGAACTTAATCGGAACTCACGATACAATGCGTATAAAGTCATATTTTGGCGGATTGGAGTCGGAATGCGGAGAACAGAAATTGTCTTCGGGGCTTGAGGAGCTTGCAACTTATCGCTTGAAATGTGCTATGTTTATTCAAATGACATATGTTGGTGTTCCGTCAATATATTATGGTGACGAGGCAGGTATGCAGGGCGGCAGAGACCCTTATAACAGAAAACCTTTCCCGTGGCATTCGGTTGATATGGAGCTGATTGAAAAAGTAAGAGCTTTGGGTAAATTAAGAAGTGAATGTGAGGTATTGCAGACAGGATTATATAAAACTCTCTATGCAAAAGACGGAGTGTATGTATATGCGAGATACTTTGAAAACGGCAAGAACGCTTTTGGGGAAAAAGCAGAAAAGTGTTTGGCGATATGTGCGGTAAATCGTGATTTTGAGGAGCATATCGTGGAGCTTGACTTGTCTGATTTTGAACATTCAAAGCTGTATAAAGGTATCGGCGTGCAAAAGGCTGTTTCTGAGAAGATGGGACATATAGAGGTAAAAATTCAGCCGGTTGGATTTGAATTTATAACTGATAAAAAATTATAAGTTTTTCAAAATAATACTTACATTTTTTCGGAAAATATGTTAAACTATATATAGATAGTGATAAAAAAGCAGTATAGAGGGACGATAAAATGAAGTATAAGATAGATGATATAATTTTATATGGCACTGACGGAGTTTGTCGGATTACCGATGTCACCGAGCGTAAAATCGGAAATGATACTTTTAAATATTTGATGCTGGTGCCTGTTTACAACGAAGGTTCAACAATTCTTGTTCCCCTTGTAAACGAAAGGCTTTTGAATAAAATGAGCGTTGTTCCGTCGAAATCAGAATTTATGGATATGATTGAAAGGGTAAAAAATTCGGAGGCTCAGTGGATAGATAACGATATAAAGCGTAAAGAGGAGTTCCATCAGATTTTGGATAATGGTGATGTGTACAGCTTGATATGTTTGCTGAAAGCTATATATAAGCATCAATGCGAAAGAATTGCCGCAGGCAAAAAGCTTCACGTGGTTGATGAGCGTATAATGAAGGATGCGGAAAAAGTCGTTTGCGACGAAACATCATATTCACTTGGCATAAGCCGAGACGGAGCATTGTCTTACATACGGGATATATTGGGATATGGAATATAAAGGGAGCGTGTCATATGCGGAGTGACTTTAAGGTCACTCCGCAGTTTTATGTCAAAAATAGCACTTGAAAAATAATGATGTTATGGTACAATAATAATATAAACACAAAAGTGTTTATATAAAAAATTTATTTTAAGGAGTATTGCTGTTTGAAGAAAAACAACACCTTGGAGATTGTAGCCTAATCGGGAGGTTTGGCAAATACATTCTCGCACAAGCCTCCCCGTATTGAAGTCAACAATCATCAGGAGGGAAAATAATGAGTAAAAATGACTATATTATTCGCCTTGAAACCAAGGCGGATTACAATAATACTGAAAATCTTGTAAGGGAAGCATTCTGGAATGTTTACCGTCCGGGCTGTTTTGAGCATTATGTGCTTCACGTTTTGCGTGACGACTCTGCGTTTGTGCAGGAACTTGACTTTGTTATGGAGAAAGGCGGCAAGCTTATCGGTCAGAATATATTTATGCGTGCCGAAATTAAGGCAGATGACGGCAGAATAATTCCTATTATGACAATGGGTCCTATCGGAATTTTGCCTGAGTATAAGAGACAGGGATACGGCAAGGCATTGCTTGATTACTCCCTTGAAAAAGCGGCGGAAATCGGTGCAGGAGCAGTATGCTTTGAGGGAAATATTCAATTTTACGGCAAAAGCGGTTTTCGCTATGCGTCAGAGTTCGGTATTCGGTATCACGGATTGCCTGAGGGCGAAGATGCGTCATTCTTTTTGTGCAAGGAATTGATTTCGGGATATTTAGATGGTATCACAGGTGAATATGCGACACAAAAAGGATATTTTGTAAATGAAGCAGATGTAGAAAAATTTGATGCAGATTTTCCGCCAAAACAAAAGCTAAAATTGCCGGGACAGATATTTTAGGTTATTGTAAAAAAGCTACCGACAGGGAAATTACTTCCTGTCGGTAGCTTTATATTATCCCCAAAATATTGTTTTATGCGTTCTTTATATCGTTGTTATCTGCTGTCGGGTGGTCTTGCCTGTAACTGTATAAAGAGTCGTAGGCCTCCAATTCAGCCAAACTTTGCGGTATGGTCTGCATAAGACCTGTGCTCTCTGTGGCAGATGCGGTACCGCCCATAAAGCAGTAGGGAAAAAGAGTCATACCAAAGCCGTCATCTTCATCATAAAAGTTCAGGAATCTGTATTTCTCTTCTTCCTCCCGTTGTATTTCAGGATTGATTTGTTGTTTACTTTTATTTTTCATAATACCAACTCCTCAATACTATTGTGAGCATTGAGGGTGTATTTATCCTGAAATATTATGGTACGGATATCTTATATATCCATTTCGTTTATTACTTCCTCAGCAATGTCTGCTGCCATACGCACATATTCACCGCAAGGACGTTTTTTGTAAAAACTCTCAGTTCGAGGTGTAGGAGTAGAGCCTGTGTCGGCTGTTCCGCCCAAAAGCTCTCGACAGACAATTGCACCATTTTCATCTTTAAATTTTTTTGCCATTTTTTGTATTAAGGCATAATGTGCTTTTTTTGCATCATTGTCGGTGGGGCTGGAATAGCCAAGCTTAAGTCCGGCAACCATAAACATACCGCTTACCGCACCGCAGACTTCACGCATACGTCCCATTCCTCCGCCAAAGGAGGAGGCAATTTTAAAGGCTGTTTCACGGTCTAAGTTTAACTCGTCGCAAAATGCCCCGATTACCGCCTGCGAACAATTATATCCTTCTTTAAATAGCTTTTCTGCTTCTGTTCCCTTACTCATATTATTTCCTCCAATAATTATTTTATTTAAAATTTTAAATATCCCAAATGCTACTCTGTGTGTGGTACAAATTGTTAATTCGAAAAATTTTATTTAATAGTTATATGTAGGGGACGGCGTCCCCGACGTCCCGTATGTGATGGGTTTGTACTCTACTTAAATCTACATTTATTTTATCCCAAATTTAATGTTTTGGCAAGTAAATATAAAAAATATTACAAAGTTCATATGTATAGAGTGAAATTTCTTGACTTATACAAAAAAATATGATAAAATAATTAGCGTTGTATAAATAAAGTTTGCACCCTTGGCGGAATTGGCAGACGCGCATGGTTCAGGTCCATGTGAAAGCAATTTCATGGGAGTTCAAGTCTCCCAGGGTGCACCATAAAAAACGACTTGTTTCGGCAAGTCGTTTTTTCAATGAAATACACCTTACTGCGACAGAATATAATGTGGCAGAAATTTAATATGCATCTTGAATTTAATAAACAAATAGTATATAATCATATTTGAGGTGAGGTAAATGGGTCGTGTTGTATACAAGAACGGAATGATAGACGACGAAATAACAGACATTGTTATAGAAAATGGAAAGTTTAAGGATATATGCAAAACCGAGTTAGGCGGTATCGACTTGTGCGGAAACAGAGTATATGCAGGACTTATTGATATTCATACTCACGGCTGTATGGGAATGGATGTAATGGACAATAAAGCCAAAGAAATGTCTGATTTTTATGCGCAAAACGGAGTTACATCTTGGTTGCCTACAACAATGACAGCATCTCTTGATGTATTAAATTTAATAACCGACACAGATGTTAATGACACAAGGGGTGCAAATATTATAGGCTTTCACTTAGAGGGGCCGTATATCTCCGAGCAGTATAAAGGGGCACAAAAGAGCGACTTTATTCAAAAGCCTGATTATACAGAATTTTCAAAATTAAAGAATGTTAAAATGGTTACTGTCGCACCTGAGGTAGATGGGTGTATGGAGTTTATAAAAAAATGTGATTGCATTGTATCAATAGGTCATACATCAGCGGATTATGAAACAGGAGTTTCGGCTATTAAAAACGGAGCAAAATGCTTGACACATACCTTCAATGCAATGCCGCCCATTCATCACAGAATGCCATCGGTAATCGGAGCGGCGGCAATGGAAAATATCTATGTTCAGGTGATTTGTGACGGACTGCATATTCACCCTGCGGTAATTAATATTTTGTATAAAATATTCGGTGCTGACAGAATGATATTAATAAGCGACTCAATGCGTGCAACAGGTCTTGATGATGGCGTTTACGACTTGGGAGGGCAACAGGTATATGTAAAAAATAACCAGGCAAGACTATCTGACGGAACGATAGCCGGAAGTACGTCAACATTATATGATTGTGTAAAGAATGCTGTAAAATTTGGTATACCTGAGTCAGAGGCGTTTAAAATGGCAAGCGAAACGCCTGCAAGCCTCTTAGGCGTAAACAAGGGTAAAATAAAAAACGGCTATGATGCAGATTTTATAGTCTTAGATAAAGAAAACAATATTGCAAAAACTATTATTGGCGGACAAGAATTTATAAAATAAAAATGAGAGGTTAAAGCCTCTCATTTTTAACGTCTGAAAGCAGTTTTTCAATTTCTTCTTTAGGGCGGATACTCAGATAAGAGAAAGGCTTAGTCAATGATTTTTCTATCATTTCAATGCCCTTTTCCTTTTCGCCAAGCTCTATCAATACCTTGCCGTATCCGTAATACGCTTCAGGAAATCTCGGCTCAGGTTCAAACGAGTGCAACTCCTCGTATATCTGCTTTGATTTTTCGTACTCGCCGCAGATTGCATATATGTCAGCAAGGTTGTCGCAGATGATGCTGTCATCTTTGTTGTATTCGTAGGCTTCCTCGTTGAACTTTTTTGCTTTCTCGTGATTGTCGCTCAGATTATAGAGTATACCCAAATTCTGATAGATTTGGGTATTTTTGTAACCCGTTTCAACCACTTCTTCAAGCTCCTCAATTGCATCAGGAAGATTTCCCTGCTTCCAATAGGTCAGTGCAATAAGATTTTTAAGCTGATATCTGTCGGCACTGTCTGCCTTGGTGAGAGGAAGTGTATTTCTGAACTGAACCTGTGCTTCGTCAACGTGACCGCAACGCAAAAGAGCATAGCCGTACAACTCCTTGTTTTTGATGCTTAAGTTGCCGATTATATTTGCAACCTTAAATATCTTTATAGCACCCTCATAGTCCTTTTTTGCATACTTTTGCTTTGCAAATATGGCAACAATGTTTGCACGTTTGACCACTAAAATAATCAGTATAACGCAAGTTATAATTCGCCAAATTTCTAAAGTCATATAAGATACCCTCCGAACAAAATTAATACAGATTATTAACTGTTCTCGGATAGAGAAGCACGTCACGAATGTTGCTCATACCCGTCAAGTACATAATAGCACGTTCAAAACCTAAACCATAGCCTGCGTGTTTGGTTCCGCCGAAACGGCGTAAGTCCAGGTAATGGCTGTAATCCTCCTCGGAAAGACCGAGTTCTTTCATTCTGTCGAGAAGTACATCGAGTCTTTCTTCCCTTTGGCTTCCGCCTATGATTTCGCCAATGCCAGGAACAAGACAATCCATAGCGGCAACAGTTTTGTTGTCGTCGTTAATACGCATATAAAAAGCCTTAATCTCTTTTGGATAGTCGGTGACAAAGATGGGTTTTTTGAAAACTTCTTCTGTCAGATAGCGTTCGTGTTCTGTTTGCAGGTCACAGCCCCATTCAACAGGATATTCAAATTCCTTGCCGCTGTTTTTAAGAAGCTCTATTGCCTCTGTATATGTCACTCTGCCAAAGTCATTTGAAACAACATTGTTAAGTCTTTCAAGCAAGCCCTTGTCAACAAAGCTGTTAAAGAAATTCATTTCTTCGGGAGCGTTCTCAAGAACATAGTTTATAACATATTTCAGCATATCCTCGGCAAGACGCATATCGTCTTCAAGGTCTGCAAATGCGATTTCAGGTTCAATCATCCAGAACTCAGCAGCGTGTCTTGTGGTGTTTGAGTTTTCTGCACGGAATGTAGGGCCAAAGGTGTAAATATCACCAAAAGCCATAGCACAGTCCTCGCCCTCTAACTGACCGCTGACTGTCAAAGAACTCTCCTGACCAAAGAAGTCCTGTGAGAAATCAATATTTCCGTCATCTGTTTTGGGAGGGTTGCTTAAATCAAGAGTCGTTACGCGGAACATCTCACCTGCACCTTCGCAGTCGCTTCCTGTTATTAACGGAGTATGAACATATACAAAACCACGTTCATTAAAGAACTTGTGAATAGCAAATGCGGTAAGAGAACGAACACGGAATACCGCAGAGAATGTGTTTGTGCGTGTGCGGAGATGCGGTATGGTGCGTAGATATTCAAAGGAGTGACGCTTTTTCTGAAGTGGGTAGTCAGGGGTGCTTGCGCCCTCGATTTCAACCTCAGTTGCCTTGATTTCAAATGGCTGTTTTGCCTCAGGTGTAAGGGCAAGCCTTCCCTTTATGCGAAGAGCCGAACCCACGTTGAGTTTTGAAAGTTCCTGGAAGTTTGAAAGAACATCTGCCTCAATTACGACCTGAACATTTTTGAAATATGAACCATCGTTAAGCTCGATAAAGCCAAAGTTCTTTGAAACACGAAGTGTTCTGACCCAGCCGTTGACTGCAACTTCTGCTCCGTCCTCAAACTTTTCTGTAAATAACTGTTTAATTTTCATACTTAATTCCTCCGATATATTGTTTCAAATACAGTTTGTTCGTAAAACGTAAAAATAACGTAAAATAGGTGACAGTGTCAGGTTCCCTTGCGTATTGTAGGGGACGGCGTCCTCGACGTCCCGTTTGTGTAGGGTCTGTATTGTATTCCGCAAACGCATAATTTTCTGTACATTGTAGGCATTTTTCGGTTCGTCGGGGACGCCGAACCCTACAACATAAAATTTTACGTTTCTTTACACAATCTTACGCATACCGCCGATCCTCCCGTCACACTTCGTGTGCCACCCTCCATTACGTAAGGAGGGCTAATTTCGGATTTGCGGAGAGTTTTCACATTTTATCATTTTCTAATTGTTTCAAATAGCAAATGATGCGTATTAGTATTCCTTAATAAGTTCTGCACGAGGATAGCCCCTGCTGTACTCAACATTAGCTATGTAAAATCCTCTACCATAGTAAAATCTTATCAGGGCGGTTACCTTTGCACTTGTATGCAGTCTGAGAATTTTTATGTTGTTCTGTTTCATAACCTTGTCAACAACGCTCATAAGAATTTTGCCCACACCATTGTTGCGGTTGCTGTCGGCTACTGCAAAACGGCTGAGGTACGCCTCATTGTTGGGCAGAATTTCAATTCTTACCGCACCCACAGGCTGGTCATCAATGCGTACAACAAATACGTGTTTGTTATCAATGTCATTGCGGATATCTTCATATGTTTCATTAAGTGCTTCAATGTTGTAGTCAAGACCTGCGTTTTCACAGTATTTAAGAAAGGCATCGTGAGTTATTTTATGAATAGCAGGAATGTCTTCTTCTGTTGCAGATTTAACTTCAAAAGCGTAAAAACTTTTATCCATCTGTATATCTTCCCTTCTTATATTATTCTCCGCCCATAACGGCAGCCATAACTGCTTTTTGAGCGTGAAGCCTGTTTTCTGCCTCGTCAAATATAACCGAACGAGGACCGTCTATAACATCCTCGGTTACTTCATATCCGCGATATGCAGGCAAGCAATGAATAAATATGCTGTCGTCCTTTGACTTTGCAAACATATCAGCATTTATCTGATAGTCGCCGAATACTTTTATTCTCTCTGCCTTTTCGGCTTCTTGTCCCATACTCACCCAAGTGTCTGTGCAGACAACATCTGCGCCTGAAATTGCTTCAACAGGGTCATAGGTGACAACAATATTACTGCCTGTTTGCTTTGCATCCTCTTTGGCGTTTGCAACGATTTCTGCATCAGGCTCATAGTTTTTAGGTGTAGCAACAGAGATGTCCATACCTGCCTTTGCACAGCCGTAAAGCAATGAGTGGGTCATATTGTTTCCGTCACCGATATAGGCGAGTTTTAATCCCTCTAATTTGCCCTTGTGCTCATATACTGTCATAAGGTCAGCCATAACCTGACAAGGGTGAAGAAGGTCGGTAAGACCGTTGATAACAGGAACAGTTCCGTATTTAGCAAGGTCCAAAACATCCTGATGGTCATAGGTTCGTATCATTATTCCGTCAACAAAACGGCTGAGGACATTTGCTGTGTCATAAATGCTCTCTCCTCTGCCAAGCTGTATGTCGTTGGAGCTTAAGAACATAGGAAAGCCGCCAAGCTGATACATTCCTGTTTCAAAGGAAACTCTTGTTCGGGTTGAAGATTTTGTAAAAATCATAGCCAGGGTCTTACCCTTTAAAATATGATGGGGAATACCCTGTTTTTTCTCTTTTTTTAATTTAAGACCCAGGTCGATAAGATGATGAAATTCATCAACTGTTATATCGTGTATACTTATAAAATGTTCAAGACTCATTTTTAAAACTCCTTTCGCCGATTAGTAAGGCGTAAATAATATTTATAATGTTATGCCTGTTCCAAAACAGAATTAAGGGCATCTATAAAGCCGTCAACGTCGTCTTTTGTGATGATAAGAGGGGGAACAATTCTGAATATTTTTGTTCCGATAACACCCACGAGATAGCCCTTGTCACGCATTTTGCTGCCCATTTCCTTTGCGATTTCTTCT
The DNA here is from genome assembly GCA_902760955.1 of uncultured Ruminococcus sp. Taxonomy (GTDB): domain Bacteria; phylum Bacillota; class Clostridia; order Monoglobales; family Monoglobaceae; genus UMGS1820. Next base: position 15,924 of record CACWIG010000021.1, read on the forward strand.
TTGAATTCAACACCAAGCATAAGACCTGCTCCGCGAACCTCTGCGATTTTGCCTGAGGAGTCAGCAAGGCTGTTCAACTTGTCCTCAAAATATTTGCCGACAGTTTTCGCGTTTTCTATAACGCCGTTGTTTAAAAGCTCATCAAGTACAACACAGCCTGCACGCATTGCAAGAGGGTTACCCCCAAAGGTAGTGCCGTGGTCACCAGGAACAAAGGCGTCAGCAAATTTTTGCTTTGCGGCAAAACCGCCAACGGGAACACCACCGCCCAACCCCTTTGCCATTGTAAAGATGTCAGGCTCAATGCCGTACAGCTGATGTGCAAACAACTCACCGCATCTGCCTATACCTGTCTGTATTTCGTCAACAATTAAAACTATGTCATTCTTTTTGCAAATATCTACGATTGTGTCAACGTATTCTCTGTCAAGAGGGTGAACACCGCTCTCGCCCTGAATTAACTCAACCATAATTGCGGCAGTTTTATCAGATACCGCATTTTTAAGAGCGTCAATGTCGTTGATGTCAATATGTATAAACTTCTCTAACAAAGGCTTGTAAGGCTTCTGATATTTTTCCTGTCCTGTTGCGGCAACAGTTGCCAAGGTTCTGCCGTGGAATGAACTTTTAAGAGTGATAAACTCAATTCTCTTGTTCTCGCCCTTCATAGTGAAGTATTTTTTGGCTAATTTGATTGCGCCCTCGTTTGCCTCTGCACCGCTGTTGCAGAAGAAAACTCTGTCAGCACACGAATTTTCTATAATTGATTGTGCCAGCTTAGCCTGAGACTCACCATAATATATATTTGAAATATGAATAAGCTTTGAAACCTGGTCGCACAGTTCACGCGTAAGACGTTCGTGTCCGTATCCCAAGCAGTTTACCGCTATCCCTGCAAAAAAATCTTTATAGACCTTTCCGTCGGTTGCAGTAAGCTCAATTCCCTTGCCTTCTGTAAAGCAGATGGGCGTGCGGTCGCCAAAGGTATTCATATAATATTTCTTGTCAAGGGACTTAATTTCCTCTAAAGTCATTTTTCCATCTCTTTCCTATTTTTTAATAATTTATTATTATATCACAAAAGACGCTAAAACGCAAGCATTTTAACGTCTTTTTCGGTCATTTCTATTTCAAATACTTTCTGATTATGTTTCGTGCAATAGGAGCGGCGTTAGAACCGCCTGCACCGCCGTCATATTCCAACAAAACCGCAACGGCGATTTGAGGATTTTCCGCAGGGGCATATCCCACAAACCACGCGTGGTCTTTATCTGTTTCGTTTTCGGCAGTACCTGTCTTGCCTGCAACTGTTATGCCTGAGATAGAGGCACTTTTACCTGTACCCTCTTTGACAACGCCTGTCATTAATTCATTCAGATATCCTGCACACATAGACGACATTGGGGTATACAGAGATTCCTGCTTTGCTGTGCCTATTGTCATACCTGATGATGTTGTTATGCTGTCAACCAGATACGGCTTCATCATTGAGCCGTTGTTAGCGACAGAGGCACCCATCATTGCAACGTGCAAAGGTGTCATTAACAACTGCCCCTGACCGATTGAAACAAGAGCCGCATCAGCATTGGACATTTTTTTGTACTCTATTTTGCTTTTGGCAACAGGAATATCGGTGTTTATATCTTTGTTTATTCCAAAGGCTTCGGCGTTTGATAAAATATTTTCAGAGCCAAGCTCGTAGCCGAGGGAACAAAAAACAGCGTTGCTTGATACCTCAAAAGCCGTTTTCAAATCAATGTTGCCATAGCTTTTGCCGCCGTAATTTTCCACTTTTAAATCACCAAGCTTAAATGAGCCGTTATCTTCAAAGGTTTGCGTTGCATATCCTGCATTGTATGCCGCAACCGTAGTTGCGATTTTATAAGTCGAGCCTGGGGCATAGAGCCCGTTTGTGGCTCTTGCGAGAAGAGGAGAGTCCTTTCTCTCGACTATGCTGTTCCAATTCTGCTCCAAGGCTGAGGCAGACGGATTAAAGTCAGGATAACTTACCATTGCCAGAATTTTTCCCGTTGACGGCTCCAAGGCTACGACAGCACCATTGTGTCCGTTTAGTTGGTCATATGCGTAGCTTTGTAAATTGTTATCTATGGTAAGGTGTAAGTCATAGCCCGAGCGGAGTTCGTTAAAGTTTATGCTTATATCTCCGTGGCCGAGAAGCTCTTTGTCATATTTCATTTCAAGCTGATTTTTACCGTACACCTTTGAGTAGTAGCCGATGACGTGGCTGTAAAGATGTCCGTAGGGATATACTCTTGTTCTTTCGTCACCATTTACTTCTGTCTTTGCCAAGACTTCTCCGTTGCAGTCATAGATACTGCCGCGAATGACATATCTTTCGTCCTCCCATTGACGTTTGTTGTATGGGTTGCTCGCAACCTTTTCGGCACTGAACATATTAAAGTACAGCAAATATGTCACAAGCGATAAAAACATCAGTGCAACAACTACAAGGACACGAATGATTTTTTTGTTAATGTTCATCTCGGTCACCTGCTTTCTCGTTTTTACCTCTTTCCGCCTTGGCGGATATGGCTTGAATTACGCCCAGAGAGGCAAAGCTGACAACGATTGACGTTCCGCCGTAGCTGACAAAAGGTAATGTTATACCTGTGAGCGGAATCATTTTTGTAACACCACCCACAATAATAAATGTCTGCATAGCAAACATAACCGTCAAGCCAAAGCATACGGCTTTATCATATGCGTTGGTGGTTTTTATGGAAATTTTAAAACATCTGTAAGCAATAAGGAAGAAGAGTATAATTATTGCGGCACCGCCGAAAACACCCATTTCTTCACAAACTGCCGCAAAGATAAAGTCGGAATGGACTTCGGGAATATAATTTGGCGAGCCGTTGCCAATTCCCCGACCGAAGTAGCCGCCCGAGGCAATTGCAAACAATGACTGAGTTATCTGATAGCCCGTATTTGATATGTCAGACCAAGGGTCAAGCCAGGTGCTGACACGAACCTGTATGTGATACAGGAATTTATAGCCTAAAATTGCAACAATTGATGCGGCACCGATGTTGGCAATAAGAAATTTATAGCCTTCCTCATAGACATAGAGCATAAAAATATATATTGAATACAAAACAAGGATAGTACCCCAATCCCGTTGCAGAACCAAAAAGCCTATGAACAGATATGTTATGCCTAATGATATATACTTAGGCGGTATCTTGCCGACAGGTTCAGACCAGGACTTTGAAAAGTAGCAAGCAAGAAACATAATATAAAGCATTTTGGTAAGCTCTGACGGTTGAAAAGCATAGAAAGAGCCGAATTGAAGCCAATTTTTTGAACCGTTTACAGTTTTGCCGAAAATCAGAGTTGCAAGAAACAGTGCTGTTGCCCCGATTGCATAGAAAAACCACAGCCTGTGCCAATACTTAAAATTATAATAAATCGCATACGCCAAAAAGAAGGTTACACATCCGATTGCAACCCACATAATCTGCTTTATGCCGTAGTCAATGTTAATTCTGCACAGCAAAATAACACCCATAGTTATAAGCATACAAGCCATAGGCACAATGAATTTATCTCCCATACGGCATAAAATGATTATAGTGTAGGTCAGTATAAAAAAGCCGAGAATACCAAGACCGATATACAGGATATTTTTGTTATAATCATTTGCGACAAATAAAAGACCAAATCCAAAAATATTCATCAAGATAAGTAACAGAGCGGGACGCTTGTAATTAACTCCTTCAAATCTTGACATAAAGCTCAATTCCTTTCCGATTTTATCCGATTTTACATTACAGTTCAAAAACAAAGTTCAGACCGCCCAGGGAAATAATATCCTCGGGGTCCAAAATCACAGGATGAAGAATACGCTGTTCGTTGACTGTTGTTCCGTTTCGGCTGCCCAAATCTTCAAGATACCATTCGCCGTCCTCGTACCAAATATGGACGTGGTTTGAGGATATAAAATCTTCGGGAATAACAATATCGCAGTTACGGCTTCTGCCGATAACAGCATCATCATATATCATATAACGATTTTTAAGTGCATAGTCTGTTTGAACCTTTGATTTGATTGGTTTCAGACTTGCACAGGCAGCGTCTGAAACATTGTTGTTTTCAAATCTGCTCATTTTCTTAACGTCAAGATAAATCAAGCGTATAACCGAAAAGATAAACAGATATATGATAAGTGTAAAAACATAGCTTAGTATTGTTGATAAAAAGCTATAAAAGGTCATAACAATCACCCCTTATCCTAATGGATATTATAACCACTTTTTAGAATTTAGTCAAGTATTGCCATAAAGCGATAAAAGTTTTTACAAATTTACTTAAATTCGTTTGCCATTTTGTAGAATTGGCAGTAAATTCCGTTTTGAGCCATAAGGGAGTCGTGGGTGCCCTCCTCGACAATACCATCATTTGTGAGAACCAAAATTCTGTCGGAGTTCTTTATGCTTGACAGCCTGTGTGCAATGGTCAGGGTTGTCCTGCCCTCTGCAAGAGCATTGAGGGATTTAGCCACTTCGTACTCGCTTTCGTTGTCAAGAGCGGAGGTCGCTTCGTCTAATATGATGATAGACGGGTTTTTAAGAAAGACTCTCGCAATGCTTATTCTTTGTTTCTGACCGCCCGACAGCTTAACTCCTCTCTCACCGATATATGTATCATATCCGTCTTTCAGTTCTCTGATAAACTCGTCTGCATTTGCAAGCCGTGCGGCTCTTTCCACATCTTCCTTGGTGGCAGAGGGATTGCCGTATAAAATGTTTTCGTATACAGTCCCCGAGAAAAGATATACGTCCTGCTGAACAACACCTATGCTTTTACGCAGACTCTTTAGGGTTATGTCGGTTATGTTAATTCCGTCAAGGGTTATACTTCCGCTTGTAATATCGTAAAAGCGTGGGATAAGATTGCACAGCGTAGTCTTTCCGCCCCCTGACGGACCGACAATGGCAACCTTCTCGCCTGGCTTAATTGATAAGTTTAAGCCCTTAAAAACTTGATTGTGGTCGTCGGGATATTCAAAGGAAACATCTTTAAATACAATGTCGCCCTTGGGGTTTACGATATCCTTTGCGTTGGGAGAATCAAAGATTTCAATGTCCGAGTCCATTATCTGCAAAAATCGTTCAATTCCCGTAAGACCTCTTTGAAATTGCTCGGTAAAGTCAATGATTTTACGAATTGTGGTAATCAGAGTTGACACATACATAACATATGCCACCAAGTCACCAGGAAGAAGCTTGCCTTTTATAAGCAAAAGTCCGCCTGCAAGAATGATTGTCAGGTACATTAATCCGTCAAATACCCTTGTTGATGTCTGGAATGCACCCATAAGCACATACGAATATTTTTTAATATTCAAAAAAATCTGATTTCCCTTTTCAAAGCGTTGATTTTCAATATCTTCGTTGGTAAATGCCTTAACAACCTTTTGACCGAGGAGACTGTCCTCTATGTTTGCGTTCAGCTCTCCGATTTGCTGACGTTGTGCAATAAAAGCTCTACGCATTTTTTTGTTAATAATCTTGCATACCAAGGTCATAACAGGCACAAAGGCGAACATCAAAAGTGTCAGCGTGATATTTATTCTTGATAAAATGATAAATGAAGCAACGATTTTAAGACCTGCAATAAAAAATTCTTCGGGACAGTGGTGAGAGAATTCTGTTATGTCAAACAGGTCATTTGTAATACGTGCCATTATCTGACCTACTTTGGTATTGTTAAAATAGGTGTCCGAAAGCCTTTGCAGATGGGAGTACGCATCACGACGCATATCTGTTTCTATCCTTGCACCCATAATATGACCTTGACACGCCATATAAAAGTTTGCAAAGGAGTCGATTATCCTTAAAACAAGGTACAAAAGGGCAAGAGAACCAATCATTTTAACAGTTACCAAAGCTACATTTTCAATAGCAGTGTTGGTTATCTTGCGTATTATCATTGGCAGCACAATCTCACATATAGTGGTAAGTGACGCACAAAAAAGGTCGGTTGCCAATATTTTTTTGTATGGTTTAAAGTACGGCAGAATTCTTTTGATAAGCCCTGACGTGCTGTATTCTCTGTTTGATGTGTTTGAGTTATCGGTCATTTAAGTCACCCTCTTATATTATTTTGCAATGTATCCCTGAAGCCATACAATGAAAATTATTACAGGCAGGATATATTGCATATAAAATTTGAACATTTTAGGAAAGGCAAGACCTTTGCCTGTGTTAGCCTCTGATATAAAGTTATCCCAACCCCAGCCGTATTTGCTGTGTGAGCAAAAAATAACATAAACAAGGGCACCCAGGGGAAGTAGGTTGTTGCTGATGATAAAGTCCTCTGCATCCATAATACTTTTGCCAAAGATTGTAAATGCAGACCAAAGGCTGTTGCCGAGTATTGTGGGAAGCGATAAAATAAGCAACAAAACAATATTTATAACAGCAATTTTTCGGCGGCTCATATGGGTAAGCTCCAACCAAAAAGACATAATGTTTTCAAATACTGCAATTACCGTTGAGAATGCGGCAAATACCATAAACAAAAAGAACAGAGTTCCTATAATTCTTCCGACGGGCATTGAATTGAATATGCTCGAAAGGGTGGTGAACAAAAAGCTTGCACCAACAGAGCTTGCGTCGGCTGTGACGCCATTGTTATAGGTAAAGCAGGCAGGGAAGATAATAAGTCCTGACATAATTGCAACAAAGGTATCAAGGCTGACGATGGTGATTGTTTCGCCCATAAGTCTGCGTTCCTTGCCGATATAACTGCCGAAGATAGCGATAGAGCCAATGCCGACAGACAGTGTAAAGAATGCCTGACCCATAGCCGAAGAAATAACGGTCCATATACCTGCCTGTTTTAAATGCGTGAGTGATGGTATCAAATAGAATTTAAGACCTTCTGCGGCATTTGGCAGAGTGCAGGAATATATCGCAAGACCGATAATAAGTGCTAAAAGTGCAAGCATCATAACCTTTGTGATTTTTTCTACTCCCTTTTGAAGTCCCAGGGAACAAACGCCGAAGCATATCAGAATAACGGCAAAAGTATAGACGGTACAAAGTCTTACATCTGTGACGATTGATGCAAAGAGGTTTCCCAATGCCTCACCGCCTTGAACGGACATAATGGAACCGCTGAGATACTTAACAAAATAAATCAGCATCCAGCCCGAAATGGTGGTGTAAAACATCATCAGCAGATAGTTGCCCGCAATGCCCACATATTTCATAAGGTGCCACTTCTGCCCGGGTTTTTCAAGCAGTTCAAAGGATTTAACAATACTCGTTTTGCTCGCACGGCCTACTGCAAGCTCAGCCGTCATTGCGGGAATTCCCAAAAAAATTAAAAAAGCCATATAGATAAGCACGAAAAAAGCACCGCCGTAGCTCCCAGCCGTAATGGGAAAGCGGTAGACGTTACCGAGACCTATTGCACAGCCTGCCGAGATTAGTATAAATCCCAGACGTGAGCCGAATTTTTCACGTTCCATAAAAGATTTCCTCCATTGAAAATAGTATATCTGTTAAAAGCAGTTTATCTGTATGTTAATTTAACACAGATTTAAAAAAAGTGCAACCACATTTTTAGTGAAATTGAATTTAATTGACAAAGTTTAATATGGACGTTATAATTCTAATATGATAATTTTAATAGAATTTATAAGGCAGGTGAGAGGTAAATGAACATATTGCAAAACATAAAGATAACAGGTGAAGTGTTTTCGGGACACGCCTTTTTGTCTTATGTTCTGTCCTTTGAAGCCCAAAACAAAAATGTTTCGGCGGAATATGTTTTCAGTCTGCCTGAGGGCGCGCAAATATCTGCGTTTAAAATATGCGTAAATGGCAAGATAATAAATTCTAAGGTAGTAACCGCCTCCCACGCATCAATGCTGTTAAACGGAAGAGATGCGTATGCCGTTTTAAAAAAGGTGAATACCTGTGAGTATATGCTGACACTTGGTGCCTTAAATGATGGCAAGTGTGACATATTGCTGACGGCATACGTCCCTTTAAATAAAAGCAGAATGATACTGCCATTGACTAAGAATGGTTACGGCAATAATGTATCACAGCACAAGGTGTCAATATGTCTGAATGTTGTTGATGGTAACAGTGGTGATATTTCGTCGCCTACACATAATATAATTGTAAATAAAAAATCTGACGGCTGTGCGGAGGTGTCGGCTGAAAACATTGCCGCAAACAGAGATTTTTGTTTAGACATAAAGGGCAGGGATAATAAAAATTCTGCTGTGCTTGTAGAGGGTGTGAACGGCGGTGAGATGCTGTGCAGAGTTTGTTTGCAAGACTTAGATTGCATAAAACCCAAAAAGCTGTTGCTGATATATGATAAGGATTGCGGATTTTCAAAGGGAGAGTCACAGCTTGCAAGGAGCTTTATTTACTATGGGGCAAGGTCCTTTGACGGAAGCTTTGCGGTTATGAGCGGAAATAAATTCATAACTGACGGCTTTATTAAAAACAATGATGAAAATATCAACGCCCTGTTGTATAAGCTGAGCGATACAGAAGTAGGTGACAGCACTGACATATGGGCAGAAACCAATGATGCGGTTGTTGTGTGTGTTACAAACTCAGATAGCGTAATACGTGATGATAAAACGTATTGTGTTTCTGTGGGTAACATAAAAAAATTGTCGGCTCAGCATATCTATCCCGACGATAATATTCCTGAGATAGCAAGGGAGAGTATTGAATATTTTGTCAATCAAAGTGGGTATGAGAATATACGAGTAAATTGCGGCAAAGCAGATGCAGAGGTGATAAGCATATCCGAAGATGGGGCGGTTACCGCATATGTAAGATATGCAGGTGTATGCCCTGATACGATAGAGATTGTATGCGGCAACGCAAAAACAGTTGCTTATATCTCAAATATAAAAGTATATAAAAGCTATTCGCCCTTGAGGTTGGTGTATGCGGACAAAAGAATAAAACAACTTGAAAAAAGATTGTTGTCGTGTTCCGTAGAGGAGATACAGAATATACGCGAGGATATGGAGAGGATAGGCATAAAATATTCCGCATTGAATACAGAAACGGCACTTGCGGCAGCTATGGGCGGAGTTAACGCGGTAATAAAGACGATTATACCAAGTGATGCGGATAACACCTTTGATATAGGAGCCAATGCAACATCAATGTTCAGAGAAACTCAAAGCGTTGTGCCGAGTGATGAGTTCGCAAAAAAGTGTGCGGATTTAATTGTGCGTAGCATCAGAGCAGATGGGGCAATCTGTGCAGACGGCGAAACGGATAGCGTTATAAGAAACAGACAGACCGAAATCTGCCTTATGGCTTTGATTGTTGCAAATGTTAAAACATACGAGGGAGTTATGACTGCGTTAGAGAATAAAAAGACGGATATAGATTATGCAAAAGGGTTTTTGACAAGAGTATTCGGCGAACCAACGTATATTCCCGAAGATACAAAACCCGACTTGTTGACGGCGGCGAGAGCCCTTTGGCAATGGGCATATAATAAAAAATGAAAAAAATTTAATTTTTTGCTTGACTAAGTACGCAAATAATGATAAAATAAATTGATAATGAATAGTGCGAGAAAGGAGCAAAAAAATGACACCAAATATAGTTAATCACAAAGGAATTGCCATTTATGATTTTTCAATTGCTTCTTCGTTCTATTGCAAGGGTGAAGTATTTTTTGAATTAAGATAACAGGGCGTTAAGTTTTTTGCTTGACAGCCCTTTATTTTTGCCTATATTAATTTCTTATAAGGAGTGATTTTATGCAGTCAAAACCGGCAGAGCTTATTCTTGAAAACGGAATAAGATTTACAGGAACAGCTTTTGGATATGTTCACGATGTAGTGGGCGAGGTTGTGTTTTCAACATCTATGACAGGCTATCAAGAGGCGATTACAGACCCGTCTTTCTGCGGACAGATGGTAGTCCTTACATATCCGCTTATCGGCAACTACGGAATTAATCTTGAGGATATGGAAGCGGATAAGCCGGCTCTTACCGCATTGATAGTACGTGAAAAGTGTGATTATCCCAACAACTTCAGAACAGAGATGGATCTTGACGGCTTTTTGCGTCAGAACAGAGTTTTGGGTTTAGAGGGTATTGATACGAGGGCGCTTACCAGAATTATAAGAGATGCAGGTTGTATGCGCGGTATCATTACAACTGATGTTGGAACAATCTCTGACAGAGGTTTAAGTGCAAGATTTGACAGCCTTGATAACTCTGACGTTGTAAAGAGGGTTTCCGCCAAGGAGATTTATACAATAGACGGCAAGGGCAAGCACGTGGCATTTATTGATGCAGGTGTTAAGGCGGGAATACTTCGTTCTCTTAAGGAGAGAGGATGTAAGATAACTGTGTTCCCTTATGACACACCGGCGAGCAGAATTATAGAGGAAAGTCCCGATTTGGTTATGATTTCAAACGGACCCGGCGACCCTGAGGATATACCCGAAACAGTTGAAACAGTTAAACAACTGATAGGTAAATATCCCGTAAGAGGCGTATGTATGGGACATCTTGTTATAGGCTTGGCTATGGGCTGTAAAACAAAGAAGTTAAAGTTTGGCCATCACGGTGCAAATCAGCCTGTTAAAAATCTTGAAACAGGACGTGTTTCCATTACTTCTCAGAACCATAACTACATTTTGGACGGTCTGCCCGAGGAGTTAGAGGTTTCATATATAAATGTAAATGACGGAACCTGTGAGGGCATAAAGGGTAAAACAGTTGATATACAAAGTGTGCAGTTCCACCCCGAAGCTTGCCCTGGTCCGCTTGACACCAATAATATATTCGACGATTTTTTAGCATAAGGGGGTATTGATATGCCAAGAGATAACAGTATAAAAAAAGTTCTTGTAATCGGTTCGGGACCTATCGTTATAGGTCAGGCAGCCGAGTTTGACTATTCAGGTACACAGGCGTGTCAGGCACTCAGAGAAGAAGGGGTAGAGGTTGTGCTGGTAAACAGCAATCCTGCTACTATAATGACCGACTCTCAGATGGCTGACAGAACATATATCGAGCCTCTTACCGTTGAAACACTTGAAAACGTAATTGCAAAGGAACGTCCCGACAGCCTGATTGCAGGAATGGGCGGACAGACGGGACTTAACCTCTCCTGTGAGTTGTATGACAAGGGAATACTTGACAAATACGGTGTACGTGTTATCGGTACTTCCATAGAGGCAATCAAAGAGGGCGAGGACAGAGAGAGCTTTAAAAACTTGATGGAGCGTACCAATCAGCCTATTGTTCAAGGTAAGATAGTAAACACAATTGATGACGCTCTTGAGTTTGCCAGAGAGATAGGATATCCTGTTATAGTAAGACCTGCATATACCCTGGGCGGTACAGGCGGCGGTATAGCGGAGGACGAGTTTGAGCTTGGCGAAATAGCCGCTCAAGGCATACATTTATCACGTGTAGGTCAGGTTCTTATCGAAAAATGTATCAGAGGTTGGAAGGAAATAGAGTATGAGGTCATCCGTGACGGAGCAGGCAACTGTATCACCGTCTGCAGTATGGAAAACGTCGACCCTGTGGGTGTTCATACAGGTGACAGTATAGTTGTTGCTCCTACACAAACCCTTGCCGACAGAGAGTATCAGATGCTCAGAAAAGCGGCAATAGATATTATCAATTCAATAGAGATAAAGGGCGGCTGTAATGTTCAGTTCGCGTTAAACCCCAAGAGTTTTGAGTACGCAGTTATCGAGATTAATCCTCGTGTAAGCCGTTCGTCAGCACTTGCTTCAAAGGCTACAGGTTATCCGATTGCTAAAATCGGTGCAAAGATTGCTCTGGGATATAATCTTGACGAAATCAAAAATGCGGTTACAGGCAAGACCTACGCTTGCTTTGAGCCTGCACTTGACTACTGCGTTATAAAGATACCTAAGTGGCCCTTTGACAAGTTCTTCGGCGCAAAGAGAACTCTGGGAACAAAAATGATGGCAACAGGTGAGATTATGTCAATCGGCAACAGCTTTGAAAGTGCTTTGCTGAAGGGTATACGCTCGCTTGAAATCAAGCAGTACACCCTGGAGCGTGAGTCCGCAAAGGACAAGTCCTCAGAGAGCTTGCGGGCAAATATCAAAACTCCTGATGACGAGAGACTGTTTGAGCTTGCTGAACTTATAAGAAGAGATTACAGAATAGATAAAATTTCTGAAATTACGGGAATGGACCCATTCTTCCTTAAAAAGATTAAGAACATAGTCGATATGGAGGAAGAGCTTAAGGAATATACATTGGCAACAATAACGCCCGAACTTATCACAAGATATAAGAAGATGGGCTTTGCTGATGAGGGAATTGCTCAATTCATAGGCTGTAAGAGTGCTGATATCAGAAAATACAGAAAAGACCACGGAATACTTCCCGTATACAAAATGGTTGATACTTGTGCAGGTGAGTTTGAGGCTGTTTCGCCATACTACTACTCAACATATGACGAATATAATGAGGCGTCGGCTTCCGATAAGAAGAAGGTGCTTGTAATCGGTTCAGGTCCTATCAGAATAGGACAGGGTATTGAGTTTGACTATTGTAGTGTTCACAGCATCAATGCACTTAAAAAGTTCGGACTTGAAACAATAATCATCAACAACAATCCCGAAACCGTAAGTACAGACTTTGATATATCTGACAAGCTGTACTTTGAGCCGTTGACAGAGGAAGATGTTTTAAGTATTATAGAGCTTGAAAAACCTGACGGAGTAATACTTCAGTTCGGTGGACAGACAGCTATTAAGCTTGCTAACTTCTTGGATGAGATGAATGTTCCGATTTACGGAACAAGACCTAAGCAGATAGATGCGGCTGAGGACAGAGAAAAGTTTGATGACTTGCTTGAAGAACTTAACATAAAAAGACCTAAGGGCAGAGCGGTCTGGTCAACAGAGGACGGCATAAAGGAGGCCGAAAAGCTTAAATATCCGTTGCTTGTACGTCCGTCATATGTATTGGGCGGTCAGGGTATGGAAATAACCCACAACGAAAAAGAGCTTACCCTCTACTTAGAAGATGCCTTCAAAAAGGATAAGGATAACCCTGTTCTGATTGACAGATACTTAGGCGGAAGAGAGCTTGAAGTTGATGCGATTTGTGATGGCACAGATGTGTTTATCCCCGGTATTATGGAGCATCTCGAACGTGCAGGCGTACATTCGGGCGATAGTATATCTATATATCCGCCTCAGAATGTAAGCGAGGAAATCAAGCAAAAGATTATGGATGTAACTCGCCGTATATCCGTTGCCTTAGAGGTAATAGGTATGATTAACATTCAGTTTATCGAATTTGAAGGCGACTTGTATATTATAGAGGTAAACCCACGTTCAAGCCGAACAGTACCTTATATCACAAAGGTTACAGGTGTTCCTGTTATAGAGCTTGCAACAAGAGTTATGCTTGGTGAAACCCTTGCTGAAATGGGATATGCATCAGGAATAAACAAAGAACCGAATATGGTTGCTGTAAAGGTTCCCATATTCTCGACTAAAAAACTGCCTATGGTTGAGGTCAGCTTAGGACCTGAGATGCGTTCAACAGGTGAAGTTTTGGGCGTAGGTAACGACTATTATGAGGCTTTGTATAAAGGCTTTGTGGGTGCAGAAATCTCAATACCTAAGGCAGGAAGCACTATTTTGCTGACAATTTGCGACAGAGATAAGGAAGCCTTTTTGCCAATTGTAGAGAAGTTTGATAAGCTGGGATGCCGATTTATTTCCACATCAGGTACAGCCGATTATTTAGAGGCACACGGCTATAAGGTTCAGCGTGCAAAAAAGATAGGCGAGGGTGTTCCGAATGTCCTTGACGTTATCAGAAGCGGTATGTGTGACTTTGTTATCGATATTCCTAAAAAAGGTAACGATAAGAATAGTGACGGCTTTAAAATCCGCCGTACAGCATCAGAGTGTTCTGTCAATATTATGACATCAATTGATACAATAAAGGCTTTGACAGAGGTTGTGGAAAAAGAATATGACTTGCAGTCAGTACAGCCTATTGCAGTATCGGATATAAAGTAAAAGTAAATAAACCTAAAAAGGTCGCAGCAAAGTTGCCGCGACCTTTTTGTCTTATGGGTGTATTTGCGGGACGTCGAGGACGCCGTCCCGAAAAGCCCAACTGCAATGAAAAAATTATTTTGAATTTAATGTGTATTCCATATTGTAGGGCAGGGGCTTGCTCCTGCCGCATTTGTAGGGGA
>CACWIG010000022.1 GCA_902760955.1 uncultured Ruminococcus sp.
ACAAAAAAGTAAAAGTAGAAATGGAAAACGGCGGTACATTCACAATAGAATTATTGCCTGAATACGCACCTGAAACAGCTGAAAATTTTGAAAAATTGGCATCTGAGGGTTTCTATGACGGAGTTGTATTTCATCGTGTTATAGACGACTTTATGGCTCAGGGCGGTGACCCAACAGGCACAGGTATGGGTGGCAGCGGTAAGAACATTAAAGGTGAGTTCGCACAAAACGGTTTTGCTCAGAACACGCTCTCTCACACAAGAGGTGTTGTATCAATGGCAAGGTCTATGGACCCAAACTCTGCAAGCTCACAGTTCTTTATTTGCTATGCTGACTGCTCATTCTTAGATGGTCAGTACGCAGGTTTCGGCCGTGTAATCGAGGGAATGGAAACTGTCGACGATTTTCTTAAGATTGACCGCAGAGGTCCTGAGGGAGGAACTCCTGTTGAGGACATCAAAATAAAGAAGATGACTGTGCTTTAATTCGTCAAAGCTCACTTAAAATATTTAGAGATTTTATGTTAATTAAATAGAATTTTGTAATTTAATAGGATTATGTGCATTATGCACAAAAACACTTGACAATTTTTTATATATATGATATAATTTCCTTTGATGTTAAATTATTTAATTTAATTATACGTTCCGTATGCTTACGGCGGATAAAAGCGTATCATATTTTTGTGAGCAGAAAGGCAATGAAGTATCATGCAAGGAAAAGTAAAGTGGTTCAACGCAGAAAAAGGTTATGGTTTTATTGAAACTGAAGAGGGAACAGATGTTTTTGTTCATTTTTCTGCAATAGCAATGGATGGTTATAAGACTCTCGAAGAGGGTGCAGAGGTTGAATTTGACGTTGTTGACGGAGCGAAAGGTCCACAGGCCACAGACGTTAAGCGTGTGTAATCTTTTGATATAATTTTGCTAACCCAAACTAATGAGGCTGTTGAAAAAGTAATTTTCGGGACGTCGAGGACGCCATCCCCTACAATATATTTTGTATAATAGTTAAACATAATACAAAATGTAGGGGTTGGTGGCTTCCGACAAACCGATATGTTTGACTTTTTTAACAGCCTCATTTTGTGTTATATAGTTTTTTAATCGACTTTGTTTAGCTTATGCTTAATTCTTTGCAGGGCATTATCAATAGATTTAGGTGTTCTGTTAAGTTCTGCCGCAATATCGTTGTAGTTAACCCCATTTAAATATCTGACTAAAACCGATTTTTCCAATTTGCTGAGTTTAGACTCTATTTCCTGATTTAATAATTCGGTTTTCTCTCTTTGAAGGAACATATCCTCAGGGTTTGACGAATTTTTCTCGATAATCATTTCTTCAAGGGTGCGTTCCTCGTTGTCATCAAATATGGGTTCGTTAAGTGAAATATAGGAATTAAGCGGAGAGTGTTTTTTGCGTGTTGAAGATTTAACCGCCGATATCATATTGCGTTTTATGCATAAATCTGCAAAGCTGCGGAAAACGGGCTGTTTTGTAACGTCAAAATCACGAATAGCCTTAAAAAGACCAATCATACCTTCTTGAACAATATCATCGTGGTCCGCACCTGCCAGGTAATATGCTTTTGCTCTGTTCCTGACTAAGTTTTTATATCTTGAAAAAATAATTTCAGTTGCACGCTTATCACCGCCTGCTGATAATTCAACAAGCTCTTCGTCTGATAGTGTGCTGTAATCAAAATTTTTTTCTTGCATATTATATCCGCCTTATTAAAAAATGCCGAATGATAACTGTGTATATATTATCATTCGGCGAAATTTTATGTCTAAATAAGTTTATTTAAGAAGTGCAGCAGTTTCGCGTGCAATCATAAGCTCCTCATTTGTGGGAACAACAAGAACTTTAACCTTGCTGTCCTCTGTGCTGATAATTGCTTCATCACCGCGAATGCCTTTATTCTTTTCGGTATCAATAGATATGCCGAGGAAGTCAAGGTCTTTGGTGATTGCTTCACGCATTTTGCCGTCGTTTTCGCCAACGCCTGCGGTAAATACAATAGCGTCAACTCCGCCCATCTGAACAATATATTGACCTATATATTTGCGAACACTGTAAACAAACATATCAAGTGCAAGCTGAGCGCGTTCATTGCCGCTTTTTGCAGCTGCATCAAGGTCGCGGAAGTCACTGCTTACGCCTGAGATGCCATATACACCTGACTCTTTATTTAATATATTGTCAACCTCTTCAAGAGTGATACCCTTTTGGTCGGCAATGAACTTGATTATAGCAGGGTCAATGCTTCCGCAACGTGTACCCATAACAGTACCTGCCAAAGGAGTAAGACCCATTGATGTTGCAACAGATTTACCATTTTCAACAGCCGTGATACTTGAGCCGTTACCTAAGTGACAAGTGATAATCTTTAAATCTTTGATATCCTTGCCGAGAATTTCAGCCGCCTTGGAGCTAACATATTTGTGTGAAGTTCCGTGGAAACCGTAACGTCTGATTTTATAATCTGTATATAGGTCATAAGGAAGACCATACATATAAACTTCTTTTGGCATTGTCTGATGGAATGCTGTATCAAATACACCAACCTGAGGAACACCCGGCATAGCCTTTTCGCAAGCGTCAATACCGATTAAGTTGGCAGGGTTGTGAAGGGGTGCAAGAGGAATACACTCTTTAACAGCGTCTTTGAGTTCATCATTAATAATAACTGATTTACTGAATAATTCTCCGCCGTGAACAACTCTGTGACCTACTGCTGAGATTTCGCTCATATCAGAGATAACGCCGTATTCCTTGTCAACGAGTGCATCAAGAACCATTTTGATGGCATCGGAGTGGTCGTTCATATGCTTTTCGATAACAACCTTATCTCCGCCCTTTGGTGTGTGGTTGAGTTTTGAACCCTCAATACCTATTCTTTCACAAAGTCCTTTTGCAAGCACTGTTTCTGTTTCAATATCAATAAGCTGATACTTAAGTGATGAACTTCCTGCATTAATAACTAAGATTTTCATAAATGGATTTTCCTTTCAATATTTAATAATTATTAGTTAGCCTGTGCCTGAACACAAGTGATTGCAACAACACCGACGATATCGTCTGCACTGCAACCTCTTGACAAGTCATTGATAGGCATTGCGATACCCTGGGTAACAGGACCGTAAGCCTCAGCCTTTGCAAGTCTTTGAACAAGCTTGTAACCGATATTACCTGCATCAAGGTCAGGGAATACAAGGACATTTGCCTTACCTGCAACAGGACTGCCTGGGGCTTTTGAAGCACCAACTGACGGAACGATAGCAGCATCTAACTGAAGTTCGCCGTCAACTTTGAGGTCAGGATTTTGTTCTATGCAGAGCTTTGTTGCCTCTACAACCTTTGTTACATCATCGTGCTTTGCACTGCCCTTTGTAGAGTGTGAAAGCATAGCAACCATTGCCTCCTCCTGAACGAGAAGTTCAAATGACTCAGCAGAACAAGCCGCAATAGCAGCAAGCTTTTCTACATCAGGGTTTTGCTCCAAACCGCTGTCAGCAAAAATAAATGTTCCGTTTGAGCCGTATTCACAATCGGGAACAACCATAAGGAAGAAAGCTGATACCAACTTAACGCCGGGTTTTGTCTTAATTATCTGAAGACTCGGTCTTAAGGTGTTTGCTGTTGAGTGACAAGCACCTGATACAACACCATCAGCGTCACCTGCTTTAACCATAAGGCAAGCATAGTACATATAGTCGCCGAGAGCTGTCTTTTTAGCTTCTTCATATGTAAGACCCTTATTTTTTCTGAGTTCAACAAAGAGATTTAAGTATTCTTCTGTTTTTTCGTATGTAAACGGGTCAATGATTGTGGCACCTGAGATATCGTAGCCTTTTCCGTTTTCTGCAATTTCTTCGGGGGTACCTATAATAATTATGTTAGCTATACCCTCTTTTAAAACTTTTTCAGCCGCTTCAAAAGTTCTTTTGTCCATAGACTCAGGAAGAACTATTGTTTTCTTGTCAGCCTTGGCACGTGCCTTGATTGTGTCTAAAAACTTACTCATTTTAATCTCCATTCTGCCGTTTTTGTACAGCACTTAAAATTTTATTCATACAAATAATATTATACACTTATATTTTCCAATTAACAAGAGAAATTTGTAAAAAAACTTACAATTTTTTAATAAATATGTCGGTAATATTCATAAAAATTCTTTTACTGCGGCAAAATTGTTGTGTATACGGAATGACGACAAGAATTGATATGGACAAAATTGTGTCAATATGATATAATTCAAAAGCAGAATAATCATACAAACCTTTAAAATTACTTGGAGGATAATATATGAAAATAACAGCGATTATTTGCGAATATAATCCTTTTCATAACGGACATAAATTTCAAATAGATACGGCTCGGCAGATTACTGATTGTGATTGTATTGTCGGTTTGATGAGCGGAAATTACGTTCAGCGCGGTGACTTTGCTATATTCCCCAAAAACATTCGTTCGCAGATGGCGGTTGCAGGCGGTATAGATTTGATAATCGAAAATCCTTCATATTGCGTTCTGCGTTCTGCTGAAGGGTATGCACATTCGGCTGTTTATGCACTTGATGGTCTGGGGTGCGTTGATTACCTTGTCTTTGGTGCAGAGTGCGATAATATAGATAAGTTATATAAAATTGCAGATTTTTTGGTCTGTGAAACAAGTGAGTTTAAAGAAATTCTCACTCAAAAAACTTCAGAGGGCATTCCCTTTGCAACGGCACGTGCTTATGCTGTTAAAGAACTTTTGGGCGATGAGGCTGATTATATTCTCAAACAGCCAAATAATTTGCTTGCCATAGAATATATAAAAGCAATTATCAGATTAAATTCTGATATTAAGCCTGTGTTGGTCTGCCGCAAAGGTGCAAACCATAGTGATACCGAGGCAAGCGGTGAATTTGCTTCTGCCACTTGTATCAGGGATTACATTGCAAAGGGTATGGATATATTTAATTATATTCCCGATTGTTGCAGAGAGATGTATAATGAAAAAACATTTAATTACAAGGCGGCGGACAGTGCTGTTCTGTCGGCTCTGTGTCTGAGAGATTCATCATATCTTAAGAAAATATCGGGAATATCGGAGGGGCTTGAAAACAAGATAAAAAGAGAAGTCTTTAATTGCACCGAAATTGATGCATTGACAGAGGGTGTTAAGTCCAAACGATATGCGTATACACGTATAAGACGTGCTGTTATTTGTGCATATTTGGGAATAGAGAAAGAGGAAGCAGAACTTTTGCCGCAATATATCAAGATTTTAGAGTTCAATGACATAGGCAGACAGTTTTTAAACACAGCAAAGAAAACGGCAAAGATTACACTTGCTAAAAATGCCGCTCCGCTTTTGAAAAATAAAATCGCTATGACACAATGGAAGAAGGAGCTTGAAAGAGATAGAGTATATGATATTTTATACTCTGTTTGCCATTAATATAAAAATATTTGTATAATATGCAGAAATTTGAAACAGGCACTTGAAGTATCTGCATATTTGTGGTATGATTTATATTAGCATTTTGTAAAATTTTGCAGTAAATCATATATGGTTACGAAAGGACGAAAATTATGAATATTTATAAGTTATCAGAATTATCAGACGAAAAAAAGGCATATATAATGAAACGTGCTGAGCATGATATCAGCGAACAGATGATTTTGGCTAAAGAGGTTTCTGATGATATCCGCAAACGCGGTGATGAGGCTGTTCTTGAATACACAGCTAAGTTTGATCGCGTTAACCTTACAGCAGATGCAATAAAGGTTAAGCCCGAAGAAATAGAAGAGGGTTATGAGAGATTGGATAAAGAAACATTAGAGGCTATAAAGTATGCCGCTAAGAATATTCGTAATTTCCACGAAAAGCAGATGCCTGAGGAAATGTGGTTTACAGAAGTTGACAAAGGCTTACTTGTTGGCGAAAAGACAACACCTATTGTTGATGTATGTCTTTATGTTCCCAGAGGAAAAGGCAGTTTTCCGTCTGTTCTTTTGATGCTTGGTATCCCTGCAGTTGTTGCAGGAGTTGAAAATATTGTTGTTGTTACCCCTCCGAATGAGGAGGGAAATGTAGACGACGCTATCCTGGCTGCCGCAAAGGTTATCGGCATTACCGAGATATATAAGGTTGGCGGTATTCAGGCTGTTGCCGCAGTTGCCTATGGTACAGAGACAATACCTAAGTGCCACAAGATAATAGGCCCAGGTAATACATATGCAACCGCAGCAAAGCGTGTCCTTGCAAACTATATTGATGCAGGTTTACCTGCAGGACCAAGTGAAGCGATTATCCTTTGTGACGAAAAAGCTGACCCCGAAAAAGTTGCACGTGATTGGATGATTGAGGCGGAACACGGCCCTGATTCTGCATCGTTACTTGTAACCAACAGTGAAGAACTTGTTAATAAGGTTATTCCCATAGTTGAAAAACAGCTTGAAAAGATTTCAGAAAAACGTCGCAACTTTGTATCTACTGTGTTGTCAACATACGGCGGTGCAATTATAACAAACAGCCTGAACGAGAGCATTGAATTTGTAAATGAGTACGCTCCTGAACATATGGAGGTTATTACAGAAAAGCCGTTTGAGGTTCTTCCTAAGATTAAGAATGCAGGCGAAATCTTACTTGGTGACTATACACCTGTTACCCTTTGTAACTTTGTTTTGGGTCCAAATGCGATTTTGCCTACGGGACAGTCTGCAAAGACCTATTCAAGTGTATCGGTTCTTGACTTCCTCAAGCGTTCTTCAGTAGGTTATGCAAGCCGTGACGGATTTAATATGGTTCGTGATTATGCATATAAATTTGCAAAAGTAGAGGGATTTGATACTCACGGATTGGCTGTCAAAGAAAGAGATTAATAGGCAAGGAGGAAAACAATATGCAAAACAAAGTGACAGCGGTCAGACGTACTACCGAATCAGTTGTAAGTGTTGCGATTGAAAAGGGTGCCGTTGCTGACGATTACAGAAGTAAAATCAGAACACCACTGCCGTTTTTAAATCATATGATTGAACATATTGTATGGCGTTCAGGTCTGAATATTGATATAAATATTGATATGCCTGATTTTCAGCTTATTCACCTTGTGACCGAGGACGTGTCTATGACTCTCGGCAAGGCTGTAGGTGAGTTTGTCAGGGTGAACTGTCCTTCGGGCTATGGATTTGCATTTGGTATAATTGACGAGGCAAAAGCGTCGGCTGTTATCTCATTTGAGGACAGATCGTTGTTAGATTTTAACTCTGATATAAGATATGGTGAACAGGTTGAGGGAATGCCCTCAGAGGAGCTTGTTACATTCCTTGATGGTTTTGTTCAGGGGGCAAGATGTACATTGCATATTGATATAGAAAAGGGCGAAAACGGACATCACATATGGGAGGCTGTTTATCGTGCCTTTGGAATTGCACTTGGACAGGCACTTACAGTTGATGCAAACAGAGAGGGGCTTACCTCAGGTGTTGCGGGAAAGGTTGAATATGAAATTACGGTTGGATAATTTTGACAAGATAGTTTTTGATATGGACGGCGTAATAACAAGCGAATATGCCTATTGGTATTCGGCGGCTCTGACCGCATATGACTTGCTTGTAAGCCACGAACATTACGGAGCCTGCGGAATAGACAGAGAATGGCTCAGAAAAAACTATCTGGATGTATATAACACAGTAATGTGCGGCGGCAGAACAGTAAGTGCCGTAAAACGACTTGGTGTTAATACAAATTGGGATTTGGCATTTGTTGTTTTCTGTATTTCAAGATATATCGACCCTTACCTTGACAGATTGGATTATGCCCATTTTCAGAGCGTGTGTATGTTTATCGAGAGTATAGATATGAAGGCACCTGAATTGTATGAGGCAGTTTCATTGCTTGCGGTGCAATCTGATGATAAATACAAGGAAGGTCATTTCGACAGAAATGGAAGTTTTTTCACAGAAGATATAATGAATACATTTGATTTGTGGTATTCAGGCTGTGAGCAGTTTGAAGGCATTTGCAGCGAAGAGGTTTTGCTCTTCCCGTCTGATGATATAAAAAGTCTTTTGGAGAAGCTAAAAGCTAAAAATATCAGCCTTGGCATAGGTACAGGACGACTGACAGATGAGATTGAAAGTCCTCTTAAGGCTTACGGCATATATGATTATTTTGATAAAGATTTATATTGCTCCTATGATGAGGTGGTAAAGGCAGAGGAAGAACTTAAATCGGAAGTTCCACTTGCAAAGCCTGAACCATATGTGTTCTTAAAAGCTGCTATAGGAAGCAAATACTCAGATAAGGATTTGGTTGACGGCAACTACGATGCAAAGGATACAGAGCGTACTTTGATTGTGGGTGACGCACCGAGCGATTTATATTCTGCAAAGAAAGCAGGCTTTAAATTCCTTGCTGTTCTGACAGGTGTTGAGGGCGAAGGAATGAGGTCTTGGTTT
Source organism: uncultured Ruminococcus sp. (assembly GCA_902760955.1). Classification (GTDB taxonomy): domain Bacteria; phylum Bacillota; class Clostridia; order Monoglobales; family Monoglobaceae; genus UMGS1820. The sequence goes on from CACWIG010000022.1 coordinate 8,453, forward strand.
GAGGAAAATAACGCAGACTATATTTTAAATAACGTACTTGAAATGTGCGAAGAATAGTAATTACGGATTGTAAAAAGTCCCTAAAACAGACAAAGATCTCATTTGTTGAGGTCTTTGTTTTACTTTAGGGAAAACTTTGATTTTTGAGTACATCAATCAAGGAAAAATTTTTACTCTTTAACTTGACTTTTACTGAAAAATATATTATTCTTGACGAAAGAGGTTTCAGAAAAAATAAAACAGTATGTTCAAAATGTAATGTGGAATTTATATTGCAATGGGAGGTAATAATATGAAAAAACAACTATTTAAAAGAGTTTCGGCATTGGCGACAGCAGTAGCTGTTATGGCAAGTGTGAACCTTGTGGCACTTGCCGATAATACGGCAGACAAAGCGTATGCCACAAGAGAATATGTTGTATCTGAATTTGTACAGTCGGTAGGACGAAATAATCTTGAGTCAAGTGCATATATGCTGTCAACGTTTTCTGATGCAGGGGATATCAGCACAGAATATGTGAACGACTTTGAAAAGGCAGTAGCATCTGGATTAGTACGCGGATATGAAGACGATTCACTTCATCCGAAGGATAACATAACTCGTGTTGAAGCACTTGTAATGCTTGCAAGATGTGTTCCTGAGGCAGACGACCTTGAGACAGAGCCGATTAAGTTTACAGATGTTCCTGAGTGGGCAGAACACGATATTGATAATCTTACAAAGGCAGGCCTTGTTTACGGTTACGGTGACGGAACTCTGGGCGCAGAGGATAACATTACGATTGAACAAGTAAAGCTTTTAACCAAGCGCTCGGATGAGCTTCTTAACACAATGACTGTGGGCGAGAGCTTTTACGGATATGCAAACAACAAGGCATTTCGAAATGCTGAGCTTACATCTATAAATACTGTTGATGCAAAGCACGGTGCTATTGTTTCTTCAACCGATGCGTGGTCGACACTAAGTGATATGGGAAGGTATGTCAGCACTGCTGAGAATGAAATTCTCGAAAAACTGATGAATGATGAGCTTACATACGAAACAGGTAGTGCCGAGCAACGTGTGCACGATATGCTTTTGTGCATTGACGAGTCTACAGACCTTACAGATGACGACAAGGCACTTTTAACAGAGTTGAGAAACAGAATTATTAATACAAAAAGCGTAAGTGAACTTATAGAGGCAACAAACACAATATGTTCCGATATTGGTATTAATCCTATCTTCGCCCTTTCGGCAGGAATGGATAGCGAAACAAATCTGTTGTACCCATCTATATCAATAGCAAATCCAGGTTGCGGCTCAATGATTGCCTACAAAAAGTCCACAAAAAAGAATTTAAGCGATACATATAAAAAGATGATTAAAAAATATATGATAGCTTGTGGGTTTGAGGTAACGGATAAAGACATTGAAAAGGCAGTGTCTATACAGGAAACAGCGGGAAAAGATACAAACTATATGCAAATTTTTTCAATGGGACTTTATCTAAGATAGATGTTCGAACCCGAATATGATGCAGATAAAGCTTTTGAGGAGCTTTTAGGAGAGCATCCCGAAATTGATCCCGAAACCTTAGAGCAAAAAGATTCACCAGAGGAAATTTATACCACAGAAGAAGCTGACAAGGCTGTGGATGGCATAATACCATCAGAAATTTTAGCAGAGGCAGGATATAAAACCGAGGGAGAAAAAATCATCTTCCCTTATGATAGAGTTATGAAAGAGGCTGACAAAATTTTTGTTGACAGCAATCTTACGGCACTTAAAATAAACGCTCTTATACAGATTGGAACAGAGCTTGGTGCATACTTAAATGATGAAGAAAAGAAGTCCCTTGAAAACTTTGGTGCACTTACCTATGTGGTTATGATGGACGGCGAATGGGATGGCGAAAAAACAGCAAGCGATGAAGATATGGAGCAGATGGCAGAAGGCGTTGGAATTGACACAGACGAGTCAATCTTAAGCGAGAAAAATCTTGCAATTTTAAATAATTCATTGCCTTATGATATAGGCCTTATATACTGTCATTATTATTATGATGATGAAACAACCAAAGAGATAGAAAAAATAGTAGAGGATGTCCTTAATGCATATGAAAAGCGTCTGGGCAGATGCGAATGGCTGTCTGAGGAAACAAAAGCCAATGCAGTTAAGAAACTTACCAATATGGAGGCGGTTATAGGCTACCCAACCAACTACGATTTCCCCGCAATCCTTCCGCCATCAGAGGGAGGCACATATTTTAACAATCAGGCGAGAATAAAAAGACACTCTTTGGATACAGTTATAAGAATGTGTAATGATAAAGAGTTTATACGTCATATGATGTTTGAATCTGCCGATATTGTAAATGCGTGCTACCTTCCGATTACAAACAGTATGAATATATTTGCAGGAATACTTAATAAGCCTATTTATGATAAGGATGCAAGCTATGCAACAAACCTCGGCGCAATCGGTGTGATAATCGGTCATGAGATAGGGCATGCTTTTGACAACACAGGTGCACAGTTTGATGAAGTAGGCAGAGAGATAAATTGGTGGACAGAAGAGGACGAGGCGGAATTTAAGAAAAAGCAGGAGCATTTTGTGGAATATTACAGCCGATTTGAAGTCATAGATGATGTCGTTCAGGACAGTGAAATTACAATAGGTGAGAATATGGCTGACTTTGCAGGAATGCAGTGTGTTATGGATATTTTAGCCGGCGATAAAGATGCACAACAGGAAGCATTGGAGTCATATGCAAGCGTATGGGCAAGACTCGGAACAGAAAAATATGTAACAGATGTTAATTTCCTGACCGATGTACATTCTGCGGCAAATGTGCGTGTGGATGCGATAGTATCATCACTTGACCAATTCTATGAAATATACGACATTCAAGAGGGTGATGAAATGTATGTCGCACCTGAAGACAGACTTAAGCTCTGGTAAGATTTTAACGATTTGGAGTTGCTGTTTAAACAGCAACTCCAAAATTTTGAAAAAAAGACTATAATTTTATTGACATTTGTAGATTCTTTTGTTATACTATAATTAGACAATTAAATAATTGTTTAATCGTATAATTGAAAGGAACTATAAAATGAAAAAGACTTATAGAATCGAAGTAGATTGTGTTAACTGCGCAAACAAAATGGAAGAAGCAGCCAAGAAAACATCAGGCGTGAAAGGCGCTATTGTAAACTTTATGACGCAGAAGATGATTGTGGAATTTGATGATGGCAGGGAGCCTGCTACCGTGATGCAATCTGTTTTAAAAAACTGCAAGAAGGTCGAGGATGACTGTGAAATTTTTCTGTGATTTAGCGCTCAGGTATCTATGCATCGCTTCTGTGCATAGATGCCTTGACTGCAGAAAGCAATTAAATATTTGATTATATTTTATATAGTTGAGGTTTGATTATGAATAAAAAACAAAAAAAGATGCTTTTCAGAATTGTTCTCGCGGCGGCGTTGATGGTTGTTTTTGCATTGTTGCCCATTGGTGATGTTCTTCGCTTTGTGCTGTTTCTGATTCCATATCTGGTGATTGGTTACGACATTCTTTTAAAAGCCTGGAAGGGTATACGAAACAAACAGGTATTTGATGAGAATTTTCTTATGTCGGTGGCAACTATCGGAGCTATGTTTATTGCAGTTACACAAAGTGGTGACTATGTTGAAGCCATTGCGGTTATGCTGTTTTATCAAATCGGTGAGTTATTCCAGAACTATGCCATAGGAAAGAGCCGAAAAAATATCAGTGAGCTAATGGATATTCGTCCTGATTATGCTAATGTAGAGCTTGACGGCAAGTTAGAACAGGTAGACCCTGAGGAAGTTTGTGTAGGAACAACTATCATTGTTCAGCCAGGTGAAAAAATCCCCATTGACGGCATAGTTACAGAGGGCACATCAAGTCTTAACACAAGTGCCCTTACGGGAGAAAGCCTGCCTCGTGATGTTAAAATCGGAGATGAGATTATCAGCGGTTGCATCAATATGACAGGTGTTTTGAAAATTCAAACAACAAAGGAGTTCGGCGAGTCTACAGTTTCTAAGATTTTAGATCTTGTAGAGAACGCAAGTTCGCGAAAATCCAAATCCGAAGATTTTATTTCTAAATTTGCAAAGGTGTATACTCCTGCTGTTTGTTACAGTGCCTTGGCTCTGGCAGTAATACCGTCATTGTTTAGTATGCTTATTTTGCAAGTCCCTGCAAACGCAAGTCAGTGGCTCTATCGTGCTTTATCATTTCTTGTTGCAAGCTGTCCTTGTGCGTTGGTGGTAAGTATTCCGTTGAGTTTCTTTGCAGGTATCGGCGGTGCAAGCAAGGAAGGAATTTTGGTAAAAGGCTCAAACTATCTTGAAGCACTTTCCAAAACAGGATGTGTGGTATTTGACAAAACAGGGACTTTAACTCAGGGAGTTTTTGAGGTCAGCGCCATACACCATAATGTGCTTTCGGAAGAAACCTTGATTGAGTATGCCGCACTTGCCGAGAGTGCATCTTCGCACCCCATAAGTAAAAGTCTTAAAAGAGCATACGGCAGGGAAATCGACCGCAGCCGTGTAACCGATATTCAGGAAATCAGCGGTAATGGAATTGTTGCCGAAGTTGACGGCAAAGAGGTTGCGGTAGGGAACAACAAGTTAATGAAACGGTTAAACATTTCTCATATAGATTGCCATAGCGTAGGAACCATTATACATATTGCGGTAGATAGCAAGTATGTCGGACATATTGTGATTTCCGATATTATAAAAGCAACCTCTGAAAAAGCAATTTCTGCCCTGAAATCCATTGGGGTTAAAAAAACTGTTATGCTGACAGGAGATTCCGAAAAGGTGGCACAGCAGGTAGCCTCCTCTATTGGAATTGATGCCGTCTGCAGTGAACTTCTGCCAGGTGATAAGGTTTCCAAGGTGGAAGAACTGCTGACTGAAAAGCCGCCAAAATCAAGGCTTGCTTTTGTGGGTGACGGCATAAATGATGCGCCTGTTCTCTCAAGAGCAGATATTGGAATTGCTATGGGTGCAATGGGATCAGATGCGGCGATTGAGGCGGCAGATGTTGTTCTGATGGATGATGATCCTATGAAAATTGCAAAAGCTATCAAAATTTCCCGAAAATGTCTGGGAATTGTATATCAAAATATTGTTTTTGCAATTTCCATTAAAGTTATGGCACTTATTTTGGTTGCCTTAGGTGTTGCAAATATGTGGATTGCTATTTTTGCAGATGTGGGAGTAATGGTCCTTGCTGTTTTAAATGCCATTCGTGCATTATTTGTCCATACAATGTAAAACAATCCCTTACGGGACGTCGAGGACGCCGTCCCCTACAATATGCAAGGGAGTCTATAAACGTTTTATTCACGTTTTAGAAACGTCTAATAATATTTAAAAAGAAGGAGAATTTTACTATGTCCGAAATAAAATTGCCTCACAACCACGGCCAAGCCATAGAACATAACTTTGACCATATGCCAAAGATAGAGGAATTTAACGTGATTGCCGATATATTCAAGCTGTTGGGTGATAGCAGTAGAACCAAAATATTCTGGTTGCTTTGTCATTGTGAAGAGTGCGTTACGAACATCTCTGTTATGATGAATATGAGCAGCCCCGCCGTATCACATCATCTGAAACTGCTCCGAGCAAGCAAACTGATTACAAGCCGAAGAGAAGGTAAAGAAGTATATTATAAAGCGGCAAGCACAGAACAGGCAGATATGCTACACCACGTAATTGAGAATCTGGTGAAAATCAGCTGTCCGGGTAAATAGCAAAGAGGAAATGAATATGGAACAATATTCAAAAAATATGCACTGTTTCTCGGTGTCAGTTTTGTTTTTTATAATTTTTTGTTTGTTTTGTGAATTGATTTAAAAACAGAAATGTAGTATAATAAATAAAAAATTAAAATTTTCACACAAAGTGTCGTCTGCACCGTAAAAGGCAAGATTTGTCAAGGTGTAGTCGGTGAAAAGGGAATGGGGTGAGAATCCCCTGCGATAACTGTCGGTGTATACGTCGAATGTTTTTGTGTTTGTCGGCGAAAGTCGGTCATTGGGAAACTGAGAAGGCAGAACATAAAAATGCAAGGTTTTTGTACCTTATATGGCGTAAGTCACAAGACCTGCTTTGATATTATCTTGTAAAATGTTTATTTGCATAGAGATAATGTTTTTGTTCGTGTTTTGAATTGTTCTTTTTTGAATGTGAAAAGGATTTTGTTTCATTACGTGCAAATTGTGATTAATCACAGGAAAACTCAGCTGTGGTAATTTTATGTTTAATGCGTAAAATTTACCGCAGTTTTTTTATTGACTGCGGTAGCTGAGAAAAGAGGTGGAGAGAAACAAATTATATAAAAATGTATTCAAGTCATTTGATATAGATAAGGAAAGGGAAGTTAAAAATGAAAATTAAAAGATTTTTGTCGCTCTTTTTGAGCATTGTTATGCTTATTAGTTTAGTGCCTGTGTTTGCTGAAGATGCAAATTCGATAACTGCATATGTAAGTGTAACGAAATACGGAGAAGTTTTAAATGACAAAGCATACACACCTATGGCATATGTGCCCGTAGAATTGTCGGGTAAGGAAAGCTATAATCTTGATGATGTATTCACAGAATTACATAATCTGTATTATGAGGGCGGAAGCGAAGTAGGATACGCTTCTGCAAACGGAGATTGGGGATTGTCTGTCACAAAGTTGTGGGGAGATACAAGCGGAAATTTCGGATATCAGGTAAACGGCGGTACAGAATATGTTTCGGGACTCTCACACGAAGTTGAGAACGGCGATTACGTTGACGCTGTTATTTATCAGAACTACTATCCTGATACAGAGTCTTATGCTAAGTTTGATAAGACTGACGTAGATGTAATTGAAGGCAAGCCTTTTGATATAACTCTCTACTATGTAAGCGGTTATGATGAGAATAGGAATATGGTATTTTCGCCCTGCGATAACGCGACAATTACAATAAATGGTGAGGAAACCGAATATACAACAGACGAGAACGGCAAGGCAAGTATTACACTTGACACGGCAGGTACACAAATCATTTCTGCAAAAAAGAGTAAACTTGTAGGCGAAGAAGAAGTACCTGCAATTACTGCACCTGTTTGCGTTGCAAGTGTCAGCCAACATCCCGCCGTTGCTCTCATACACAACATTGCGAAAACGTATGTTGAAAGCGACCTCGCGCAAGCAGGCTCAAATTTGCCCTGGATTATTGCTGATTTGATGACTTATGAAAAGCTCTATCCCTACAGCGAAAACAAACTTACCGATATACAAAAGCAGACATATCTTGATAAGCTTATATCTGATGTTAAAGATACAACAAGCCCAGGTGATATGGCTAAGACAATAATTGCAATTCGTTCAATGGGTTATGACCCTCGAAATGTATACACCTCATCTTTTGAAAAGATGGATATTGTTGGCAGACTTGCAGAACTTGTAGAAAATAAAGATGCATCTGTTGTAAATAACGAGTATACACTTCCGTATGTGATGGTTGCTCTGGAGCAGTCAGAGGATTATATAACAGAGGAACAGAGAAAGAATCTGATTGACGCTGCACTTTCATTAAAAGGAAATTGGCAGAGCGTATCATGGGGTACGGACGCACTTACACCTATGCTGTTGGCACTTGCACCTTATTATGACAATAACGCCGATGTGAAATCAGCAGTTGATGAATCTGTTGAAATACTTAAAGGTGAACAGCGGGCTGAAGATGGTATGATAGACGGATGGTCTGGATACGAGGGTGCCTCAACAGCTCTTGCCATATGCGGATTGTCGGCACTTGGTATAAATGCAGACGAAGTAAAAACTGAGAATAGTGAGTATAGCTTAATTGACGGAGTGTTAGCAGATGTCAATGATACAAAAGATGGATTTTCCAATGCATTTGCAACAGAGCAGGGTTTCAGAGGACTTTTGGCTTGGAGACTCATAACTGATGGTGATGGAAGGGATAATTTCTTTCATAGTCATAACAACGTTTACGAAACCTTTACAACGTTTTATCGCTTAGGGGCTGTTCCTCATAGCTTGTGGTATGAAGGGCGTATTGTAAATGTATATCCAACATTAAATTTTCCACAACTTCATCATCAGACAAATCAAATAGTTCTTTGATAATTAATGCCCCTACAATTATATTTACAGGTGTGTTTGGTCTGGAGGCTTTATCCGCAGAGAAACAGTGCATAGCAGAATGACCTTCGGTGAATGGATAGACTTCTGGTATCAGAATTACTGCAAAATACGAATAAAGGAGTCAACTCAGGAGGACTATGAAACAAGAATATATAATCATATAATCCCCAAGATAGGAAAAATTCCGCTTAATGAACTGACTCAAAACGACCTGCAGAAATTCTACAACAGCCTTAAAAAAGACGGCAGACTGAGATATCGGGAAACACTCGGCGAAGGACTGTCCGACAGGTTCGTTAGAAGCTGCCATGCGAACTGCAGAACTGCACTTCAAAGGGCGTTGAGAGGAAGTGTGGGACAGCATCAAATGCAAATGCTGAAATTTCAACATAACCATATAGATTTTTTAACACGTTCTATTGAAGAAATGGATTTAGAAGTTAAAAAAACAGAAAAGATAGCCGAATACATAAGTTTACTTGACGAAATATTCCTGGAATTGGGGAGAGAAGTGCAGAAAGAATTATTGCAGAAACGGGCATAGAAATGAAACAATTTAGAAACGCAGACCACTTTGCTTCTTGGGCGGGTTTGGTTCCCGGATGCAATGAAAGTTCAGGAAAAAAGAAAAGCAGCAAGATTAGAAAAGGAAATATGTATCTAAAATCCACATTGGTAGAGTGTGCTCATTCGGCTATATGGCACAAAGATAGTTATTTTTATGCAAAATACTGTAAATTAGCAGCTCGGCGTTGTGGTAAAAGAGCTATAGTGGCAGTTGCACATAGTATGATTCTTGCCATTTATCATATTTTGAAAGATAGTCTCATTTTATGGATTTAGGTTCTGATTATTTTAATGTAATTAATGCAGAAAAAATAAAAAATCGAAATATCAAATCGTTGGAGAATTTAGGTTATTGTGTTCAATTAACTTAATGGTTTCTATAAAATTGAAAGCAAGCCCGCTTTTTAGCAGACTTGCTATTTGTGTTGCTTTTTTTTAAATTTGTATCTTAGATTGTTTTTAGAACGGCCCCTTTAATATGTATTCTGTTTATTCAATTTAAGATAAATGGGGGCACTCAATTGTTTTTTGGTGTTACAAACCGCTTTTGACGGGCGTGTAGTTCTTTTTTCTATAGCTTCTTGGTGAAAGTCCTGTATAGCTTTTAAATATTTTAGAAAAGTAATAGCTATCATTAAAGCCGCACTGAAAAGCGACATTCTCAATGTTTTGGAATATTGTCTGGACAAGAAGCTTTTTTGCGTGCTCAATTCTCAGACACGTTAAATATTCAAGAGGAGTTTTATTAAATTCATGCTTGAAGCAACGACGGAAGTAGTCTGTGTTATAACCGAGCTTTTTTATTTCATTCGAGATATTAAAGTCCGCATTAGAGATGTTGTGATATAATGTATTTTTAAGTTCCACAACAAAGCTATATTTGAAATTAGCCTTTGAATATTTTTTTATATACTGACAGATTGTGTCGGTAAGTGAGTCGGCAATAGCTGAATAGTTTTCCTCTTTTTCGGTCATAACCTTATCAAGCATCTCTATCAAGCGGCGAATATTCCCATCGTAGTCGTGGACAATAATTATGTCGGAAAAATCAAGGTTTTTTGAATGAAAATAGATATCCGAGAAAGAGGGACCTTTAATAGCGCTATGGAAGGTTCCGGGCGGCAAAATCCGTACATCATTTTTATTTGTATCGTAACAAATATCATTCATAACGATTTTTGCTGAACCACTGACGAGAATAGAAACCTCCCATAAATCTGGGTGATCGTGCGGCGAAAATTCATTCAGCTCTTTTGATTTGCTGCAAACGATAGTATTCATAATAACTCCATATGTATATTTTTTAATTTGATAATATCATAAAAAAGTCGGTTTTGTCAAGGAATAGTTTGTTTTTATACATTTCAAAAGCGGATATAAGATGATATTATTTAATCAAAAATAAGTATTGATAGGAGTGTTTATTATGAAAAAATTAGTAATGGAAAGTGCAAAAAAGTCAAAAGTTGTTGATGTAGCAATCCCGAAGATAAACAACAGTAAAGAGGTTCTTATAAAGAACAGATATTGCGGTGTTTGTATGTCGGAGCATTATAATTGGTCAACTGCAAAGGAAGGAATGTCCTTTGGACATGAGCCGATTGGAACAGTTGTTGAGGTCGGAGATGAGGTAAAGAAGGTAAAGGTCGGCGACAAAGTGAGCGGTCTTTATTCGGGTCAGACCGAGTATGCCGTGGCAAAGGAAGAGAATGTCTTTGTCATTCCTGAGCAACTGAGTGATTCTGATGCAATTTTAGAGCCCCTTGCGTGTTTAGTAAGTGCCGTAAGCAAGGTTAAAATTCAGGTTACAGGTGATCGGGTTGCAGTTGTAGGCTGTGGCTATATGGGTTGCGGGGCAATAGCTCTTCTGAAAACAAGAGGCGCATATGTTGTTGCTGTTGACATAAGAAAAGAATGTCTGGAGAATGCGAAGCATTTTGGTGCGGATGAGGTATATACTCCTGACGAATTACCTGCATATTATATGGATGAACCGGGCAAGGATATAGGCTTCCAAAGTGCAGGTCTTGGATTTAAGACTGTTATGGAATGGGGAGAGACAAATGAATCGTTGGATCTTGCAATCCGAATGACAAGAATGTGCGGACAGTTGGCAATCGGTGCATATCATACCGGCGGAAAGCGTCTTGTAGATGTTCAGCAGCTTAATGTTAAAGCTATTGATTGCCTCAGCACACATCCGAGAGAGGTTGATATAAACAGAACAGCATGCCAAAATGCTATAAATATGCTTTTAGACGGAAGCTGGAAATTCAAGGGCGTTCCTACAAAGGTGTACCCGCTTTCAAAATTTGATCAGGCACAGGGCGAGCTTGAGACAAAGTATGGTAAGTATATGAAAGCTATGGTAGATTTTGAGGCTCCTGATGATATGGAACCATATATAATCGGCTAATAAAACATATGGGAGGTAAAAGATGAAGATAGCGATAGGTAATGACCATGTAGCCGTGGGAATGAAAAATCATATAAAGAAGTATCTTGAGGAAAAGGGATACGATGTAGTAAACTTCGGTACAGATATAGAGGAACGGTGCGATTATCCTATTTATGGTAAAAAGGTTGCGGAAGCGGTTGCGGGCGGTGAATGTGAGATGGGAATACTAATTTGCGGAACGGGAGTTGGTATCTCGATTGTTGCGAACAAAGTGAAGGGTATTCGTGCGGCGGTATGCTCTGAAGCCTATTCTGCACGACTTGCCCGTCAGCATAATAATGCAAACATAATTGCATTTGGAGCAAAGGTAGTAGGAGAAGCTACAGCTGAAATGATTGTTGTCGAATTTTTAAATGCCGAATATGAGGGAGGCAGACATCAAAAAAGAATTGATTTGATAAGTGCTATTGAGCGGGGAGAAATGTAATGTATAAGGTTGGTATAGATATAGGCGGAACAAAAATAAACACGGGAATATTTGAAAAGGAGACAAAAAAACTTGTTGCCGTTAAAAAGACCTATGTTAAGGAGATAAAAAATCTTTCTCAACACATAAACGATGTTATTAAAAAGATGTGTGCACAAAATGATATTGACCCAAAGGAAATCATATCCTGCGGAATAGGCATTCCCGGAACGATAAGCGATGACGGAAGAAGGATTTTAAAGGTTCCGAATATAGACATTTTGTCTGATGATATAGCGAAAAAAATGGAAAATGACCTTAAGGTTCCTGTAAGACTTGTTCAGGATTCAAGGGCTGCAGCGTGGGGAGAATATCTCTGCGGTGGCGGACGGGGGGCAAATGGTGTCGTCTGTGTAACGCTTGGAACGGGAATAGGGATCGGTGTTGTTGTAGATGGAAAGATATATTCGGGCGCGCTCGGCTGTGCGGGAGAGCTTGGACATCTTCCGGTTAAAGAAAACGGAAGAGCTTGCGGTTGTGGCAAGACAGGTTGTCTGGAGAAATACTGTGCCGGTGGCGGACTTGATATAACTGCAAGAGAATTGTTAGGTGATGATAAAACAGCAGCAGAGCTTTTTGAGGAAGCAAAGAGTGGCAACGCAGAAGCGAAAACGGCGATAGAGGATGCAGTTAAAACTCTTGGTTCAGGACTTGTATCAATAGTGAATTTAATGTCCCCCGATTGCTTATTATTCAGCGGAGGATTGAGCGAGCAGGAGGAAATGTATTTAAATCCCGTAATTGATTACATAAAAGAGCATTGTTATTCGGCAGACAAGATGCCGATAATAAAAAAGGCAGAGCTTGGCGAGCTTTCGCCTCTTTATGGGACAGCGTTTATACCTATGCTCGAGAAGAGAAAAGCGATACTTTCGGCGTCGATTATGTGTGCAGACATACTCAATATGAAAGCGGCCCTTGAGGAAATCAAAGATGCGGGAATTGAATATCTGCATTGTGATATTATGGATAATCATTTTGTGCCTAATCTGATGATGCCGATGGAATTTTTGAACAAGTTGAGAGATGCAAGCGACCTTCCGTTTGACTTTCACATTATGGCGGAAAACCCCGAAACAGTGATAGAAAGGCTTGATTTAAAGAAAAATGATATAATATCAGTACACTATGAAAGCACAGTTCATCTTCAAAAGGCAATAACGCTTATAAAAGAAAAGGGAACAAAAGCGGCGGTTGCAATAAATCCTGCTACACCCCTAAATGTGCTTGAAGAGATACTTCCTCAGCTTGATATGGTATTGATAATGAGTGTAAATCCAGGCTTTGCAGGACAGAAAATAGTGGAGTCAAGCTTTGACAAAATAAGAAGGATGAGAAAAATGCTTGAGGAGAGAGATCTTTGCAATATACTCATTCAGGTTGACGGAAACTGTAGCTTTGAGAATGTTCCCAAAATGTATGATGCGGGAGCGGATATTTTTGTTGTCGGCACATCAAGTGTATTTAAAAAGGGACAAACAATAAAGGATGGAGCAGAAAAATTATTTAAATTATTGTAGGAGTGATAAAAATGAAAAAATTCAAGGTAGGACTTCAGCTTTATTCAGTGCGTGATAAAATGGAAGTTGATATGGAAAATACATTAAAGCAAGTAAAAGAAATGGGATATGACTATGTTGAATTTGCGGGATATTTCGAAAAAAACGCAGAGGAAGTAAAAGGTATTCTTGATAAATATGGTTTGTAGTGTCCGTCTGTTCATCAGGGCTATGGTGTATTTATAGAAAAGCCCGAAGAAAGCGTGGAATATCTCAAAACGATAGGTGCAAAGTATTGTGCAATTCCGTGGCTGGGGAAAGATAAGCAAAAAGGCAATCCCGATTTTGAGAAAACCGTTGAAGAAATAAAAACGGTTGCAAAGTTTTTGAAGGACAACGGAATTCAAATGCTCTACCACAACCATGATTTTGAGTTTAAAAAATTTGAAGGCAAATATCTTTTAGATTGGCTTTATGAGACGGTTGGACTTGATTTGATAAAACCCGAGATTGATACCTGCTGGGTTAGATATGCAGGTGAGAACCCTTGTGCATATCTCGAAAAGTATAGCGGTAATATTGATGTTGTACATTTAAAGGATTTTGTGTGTGAAAAATTCACCGGAGGTCCGGCATATGCTTTAATCGATAATACCGGCAAGGAGTGTACAGATGAAAAGGTAAAAGAATATCCCGGATTTAAGTTCAGAAATATAGGAAATGGAATTCAAAATTTCGAAGAAATTCTCGCAGCTTCTGAAAAAGCAGGAGCAGAATATGTCATCGTTGAACAAGACCAATGGTATGACGATGATAGCTTAGAGCTTGCAAGAAAGAGCAGAGAATATCTAAAGAGTCTTGGGATTTAAGGAGCACAAAGCTATGAAGCAAATAGTTATGCAAGGACCGAAGAATAGCAAAATCATTGAGGTGGAAATGCCGCAAATCAATGACAATCAACTCTTGGTTAAGGTTATTTACACAGGAATGTGCCACTCGGAGCTTTATCCATGGGCTACTGCCGAAAATGGTCTTGTGCTGGGGCATGAAACAGTAGGAACAGTTGTAAAGGTCGGCGGAAAAGTGAAAGGTTTTTCGGTTGGTGACAGAGTAACAGGACTTGGCGGCGGTGGATATAAAGAATATATCGTTATGGAACCGAAAAAGACTTTTAAGGTGCCCGATAATCTTGCCAGTGAGGATGCAATAGGGGAGCCTTTAGCATGTATAATGAGCGTTGCCGAGAGAATAGACACAGGAAAAATCGGAGACAGGATTGCTATTGTCGGCTGCGGATATATGGGGCTTGGTTTGATTTCGCTTCTCAGAGCGAGAGGATATGCCGATATTGTTGCTGTTGATAAAAGAGAGGTTGCTCTGGAGAACGCGAAAAAATTTGGAGCAACAGAGGTCTACACCCCAGATACCCTGCCGGAGAACTATATTTTAAATTGGAATACATGGGGTAAGCCTGATTTGACAAGAGACGGACACAAAGCCGATATATTTAATATCGGTTTTAAGACAGTTGTTGAGTTTGCGGGAACCGAGGATGCACTTGAGCTTGCTATGGAAATGGTAAGTGCACACGGGACGCTTGGTATTGCCGGTTATCATAATGATGATATGAGAACTCTTGATTTTAAGCTTGCAAATATTAAAGCGATAAAGATGTTTAACTGTCATGAACGCAGAATTGAGTATGAGGCAACATTGGTAGAAAGAGCGTTAAGGCTTTTGTCAAGCAGACAATGGAAGTTTACGGGAGTAACTAATCATATCTATTCGGCAGAAGAGTTTGATAAAGCTAATTGTGATATGGAATGTCATAATGACAATTTTATTAAGGGTGCAGTTGAATTCATTTAGAACACGCTGACACGCTCCATAAAAGTTGTATTGAGGATGTGAAAAAGATCAACAGAGCAATAGAATATCCGTTTATCAGAGACAAGAAAAACAAATATGACAAATGGGATTTTGATTGAGCTTAAAAGAAAATACCTCTGCTGTTTATATAACGGCAGAGGTATTTTTTCTACGGTCATTTTGTCAGATTTTGGGATATGAAAGCCCAAACTACACAAACTTCTGTTATCCATATCCGGTTGATCCGCCGTATGTGCCTGATGTAAATCCAATGGGAGTTTATATGCGTGAGTTCGAGATTTTAGATGTTTTTCAAAAACATTATATAGTTTTTGAGGGTGTATCATCTTGTCTTGAACTTTATATAAACGGCAATTATGTTGGATATACACAGGGAAGTCATCTTCAAGCTGAATTTGATATTTCTGATTTTGTAGTTGTAGGAAAAAATATTGTCAAAGCAAAGGTTAGAAAGTGGTGCAGCGGCAGTTATATTGAAGATCAGGATATGTTTAGATTTAACGGAATATTCAGAGATGTATATATTTTGTCAAGGCCTGAAGGACACATCAAAGATATAGATATTACAACAGAAAATAATGTAATTAATATTAAATTTGAAGGGAGTGCAGATGTTTCACTTTTAGATAATGGAATTGAACTTGAACGCAAATATGCTGAAAATGAATGTAGCTTTCTTGTTGAAAAACCTATAAAGTGGAATGCTGAAAAACCATATCTATATACGTTACGATTTAAATATAAAGAGGAAGTAATTACACAAAAAATTGGTTTTGTTGAGTACAAAATCGGAAAAGATTACGAGTTTATTGTAAATGGTGTCGAGGTTAAGCTAAAAGGTGTAAACCATCATGATACTCATCCGAATAATGGTTGGTGTATGACAGATGATGAGTTGAAAAAAGACCTTTTGCTTATGAAGAAATTAAACATTAATACCATCAGAACTTCACATTATCCACCAACACCAAAATTTTTGAATATGTGTGATGAGATGGGATTTTATGTAATGCTTGAAACTGATCTTGAGATACACGGTTTCTGTTTCAGCTATCCGGGAGAAAACGGATATGATGTAATAGATAATCCTGAGTGGATATGCAATAACCCTGATTGGAAAGATTCATTTATTGATAGAATAGAGAGAGCATATAACAGGGATAAAAATCATACATCCATTTTTTCGTGGTCAACAGGGAATGAAAGCGGACACGGAACAAATCATCTTGAAATGATAAGTTTTATAAGAGAAACAGATAAAAAGAGGTTTGTTCATTGTGAAGATGCTTCAAGAATGGCTGTTTCAGAAAATCGTTTTGATTTTTATGAACATTCGGACTTTAATTCAAGAATGTATCTTCCTATAGATGATATGTTGGCTATTGCGGAAAATCAAGATATAAAGCAACCCTACTTTATGTGTGAATACTCGCATGCTATGGGTAACGGTCCCGGTGATGTGTGTGATTATTGGAAACTTATATATAAACACAAGAAATTAATCGGTGGTTGTATCTGGGAATGGGCTGATCATACAGTAATTGTTGATGGTGTTCCCAAATATGGAGGAGATTTCAAGGACGAACTTACCAATGACGCAAACTTTTGCTGTGATGGACTTGTATTTGCGGACAGAAGTTTTAAAGCGGGGTCATACGAGGCAAAAAAAGCATATCAATTTATGGATTGTACCCTTGACGGTGATTGTATTATTGTTAAAAACCTTTATGATTTTACCAACTTAAATGAGTATAAGTTTAAATATGTTATAGAAAACGACGGCAAAGAAGTTTTCAGCAAAGAAATGATTCTTGATGTTGAACCCAAAAAGAGCATATCGCTAAAAATTAGTCTGCCTAAAAGTACATCATTGGGTACATATGTTAACTGTTATTTGTATGACAAAACGGGTTATGAGGTTGCGATGGTGCAAAACGAGATACCTGTTAAAAAAACTGTTCAGCAAG
>CACWIG010000023.1 GCA_902760955.1 uncultured Ruminococcus sp.
CACTCAATTGGAAAGCTCCTGTTGACTATATCAGGGCTTTCGTTGAAGATGGTGAAATTTTTTAACTAATTTTGTAACACATCATTGACAAACCTACAATGTACTTGTTAATAAGCACAATTATTCAGCTTTTTTTGATAAATTATAACCAATTTTATAGACATCGCCTGCTCCCATAGTTATAAGCAAATCCTTCTCGGTCAAATTATCTGCCAAATATCTCTCAATAGCGTTATTGTCACTCATATAGACTGCACTGTCTATCTTAATTGCCAAATCACAGGAATGAATTTTGCCGTCATACTTTTCTCTGGCAGGATAGATATCACAAATCATAACCTTGTCAGCTACCGACAAAGCCTTTGCAAATTTGTCCAACAGGGTAATGGTTCTGCTGTATGTGTGGGGCTGAAATACAACCCATACATTTTTACCCATTTTTTTAGCCGTATTAATAGTCGCCTCAATCTCGGTGGGGTGATGGGCATAATCGTCAATAATCTCACAGCCGTTTATCTCACCGATATGCTCAAATCTTCTTTTTGTGCCGCCGAACTCTAAAAGCCCTTGAACCGCCAACTCCATATCTACTTCTAAAAAGTCAACTGCGGCTATAACGGAAAGTGCATTTAACACATTATGAGTACCCGGAACACTCAACTGAACGCTTGTTAAAAGATTTCCATTTTTATACACATCAAATTTTCCGCATCCCGACTCAGAATAAACTATATTTTTAGCTATGAAATCAGCACTTTCATCATTTATGGCATATTTTATCACTTTTCTTTCAACATTTTGCACAACTGCATTGGTGTTTTTATCGTCAGAACAAACAATAATGCATCCATTAGGTGATGTTAGGCTTGCAAATTTCTGAAATGATGATATAATATGGTTAATACCGCTAAAATAATCCAGGTGGTCTTCTTCAACATTTGTTATAATCGACAAAAAAGGTTTGAAATGCAAGAAACTTTCAACGTACTCACAAGCCTCAAAGGGCAGATAGTCGGTTTTGCCTATACGGAAGTTACCACCGATTTGCGTAAGCTGTCCACCCACCAGGATGGTAGGGTCAGTATTCGCCTTTAAAAGTGCAAGGGACAGCATTGAAGTAACCGTTGTCTTGCCGTGAGTTCCTGCAACAGCAATCGGATATTTATAAAGCTCCATAAGGGCACCTAACAGCTCTGCCCTCTCAATTGTCTTTATACCGAGTGAGCGTGCAGCCGTAAGTTCGGGATTATTTTTTGCAATTGCAGCGGTATAACATACCAAGTCAGGCGACTTTATATTTTCGGCTCTTTGACCTATATAAATTTCTGCACCTCTTGTTCTCAGCTCGTCTATCAGGTCTGATTCACCCATATCTGAGCCTGACACGCAATACCCAAGGTAAATAAGCATTTCTGCGATACCGCTCATACTTATTCCGCCAATTCCTATCATATGGACTTTGGCACCTTTTGGAAGGTCTGATATTGAAAATTCACTCATAATTATGCCTTCTTTCTTTAATAATAAATATATAACTATTGTAGCACAAACAGCTGTGCTTTTCAATAATTTGTTATTCTTTAGATAAAATAATAATTTTTACATAAGCTATTTAAAAAATAGCAAGGAGGGTTTTAAAATGACAATTACAGACATTAGAGTCCGTAAAATCAACTCAGAAGGAAGAATGAAGGCAGTAGTTTCCGTTACATTCGATGACGCATTTGTTGTTCACGACATAAAGGTTATCGAAGGTCAGGACAAGCTCTTTATAGCTATGCCCAGCCGTAAAACACCTGAAGGTGAGTTTAAGGATATTGCTCATCCTATCAACGCTGAAACACGTGAGCTTCTTCACAGCCGTATTCTTGAAAAATATCAGGAAGCAATGGACGCGCCTGACGAAGCAGAATAGTGAAAATTCCTTACGTACGAAAAGGATCTCTTACGAGGTCCTTTTTTGCGTGCTGTAATTTCGTTTTTGGCAGTTGCCCATCGTCCTGCTGACTTATTTTATTTCTTTTTTGCTCATTGTCCTTCTTATAATTTCAATCACGTTTACGTTTCCCATATTTCCTGCTATTGTCATTCTTGTCAAATTCTCAAGACCTTCTGACGGAAGATTTACTTCATAGTCACTCTCAAGGGTTTTATCATCAACAAGCAACTGAACATCATAGCCTGAATTTTTAGCTATTCTCTTTACATTCTCATCATAATGACCATAAGGGAATGCAATCATATCACATTTATGACCTAAGTTTTTCTCTATGTCATATTTGGATTTCCTCAACTGTCTGACCTGTTCCGCAAAATTCAGCTCATCAACTTTAACGTGCGACACAGTATGGGATTGTATCTCAATAAGTCCGCTTGCTTCCATCTCCCTTGCCTGCTCCCAGGTAAAGTGGGAATAATTCACCTTTCCCTCGCCTGCAACAGCACCTACCGTATCTGTTACAACAAAGATTGTGGCAGGAATATTAAGTTCCTTTAAAATCGGGTATCCAAGCTCATAGTTGCTTGAATATCCGTCATCAAATGTAATGATTATCGGATTGCTCGGAATATCCACACTTCCGTCATCACATACAACATATTCGTAATATTGTCTCAGACTTATGGGTGTAAAGTTTGTTTTAATAGCCGTCATATGAAGTCTGAAATCGTAGGGCGAAATCAATGAAATAGAATTTTCCTCCGTAAGCTCGTCATTTGTTATGTGATGATATAATAATATCGGCACCTTGATATTCTTCTTTTTTTCTCTCCATTGCTCAAGTTTTTCTTGTTCGAGTCTTTCTTCTTCGGTAACTTCTTCCTCTTCTTTTCCGTCTGCATACTGCAACCAATCAGGCGTTTTGCTCTCTGCCGCATATGCTAAAACCATTCCTTGTGAATATATCAGCAAGTTCAATATCAGCAAAAACGATAAAGTCCTAATAATTTTTCTTTTCATAATCACCAAAAACCTTTCCGCTGTTGTGTATAAATTCCTCATTGCTCTTTGTTCTTATCATCAGATTAATCACGTTCTCAGTAACCTCTGACACATCTCG
This sequence comes from uncultured Ruminococcus sp., assembly GCA_902760955.1. Lineage (GTDB taxonomy): Bacteria > Bacillota > Clostridia > Monoglobales > Monoglobaceae > UMGS1820. The sequence continues at coordinate 3,060 of CACWIG010000023.1, forward strand.
GTCAGAAAACGCTCTGCGCATACGCCACATTGTTTCAAGCTCTGCCTGTGTAAGTAAAAGCTCCTCTTTTCTAGTACCAGACTTTGAAATATCTATTGCAGGGAAAATTCTCTTCTCCTGAAGTCTTCTGTCCAGGTGAACCTCCATATTACCCGTTCCCTTGAACTCCTCAAATATCATATCGTCCATTCTGCTTCCCGTTTCAATCAAGGCTGTTGCAAGAATGGTAAGACTTCCGCCCTCCTCGATATTTCTCGCCGCGCCGAAAAACCTCTTTGGTCTGTATAACGCACCAGGGTCAAGTCCGCCTGACAAAGTTCTGCCTGTAGGCGAAATAACAAGGTTATATGCACGGGCAAGTCTTGTTATACTATCTAAAAGAATTACCACGTCTTTTTTATGTTCAACCAATCTTTTGGCACGCTCCAAAACGATTTCCGCAACCTTTGCGTGATTCTGCGGCTCCTCGTCAAAGGTTGAGAAGATGACATCGCCGTCTATACTTCTTTGCATATCTGTAACTTCCTCAGGACGTTCGTCTATCAAAAGCACAATCAACGCAACATCAGGATTGTTTTTAGTTATGCTGTTTGCAATACTTTTTAAAAGAGTTGTTTTTCCCGCCTTAGGAGGTGCAACAATTATACCCCTCTGTCCCTTGCCGACAGGACATATAAGGTCAATCAATCTCATAGCATAATTCATATTGCCCGTTTCAAGTTTTAACCTCTCGTTAGGATATATAGGTGTCAAATCATCAAATGATTTTCTGCGGATTGCAACATCTATCGTATCACCGTTTACCGTCTGAACGTATAAAAGAGCCTGATGCTTTTCGCCCTCGTGTTGCATTCTGGTGTTGCCGACTATAAAATCGCCCGTTTTCAGATTAAACCTTCTAATTAAATTTTGCGGAACATATACATCATTTTCCCCCGATTGATAATTATTGCTTCTAAGGAAGCCATAACCCTCAGCCATTATCTCAAGAACACCGCTCATAAGGTTGGTCTTTCTGACGGGATCGCTGTATTCTATTTCTTCTTCAGCGTTTTTTTCTGCATTTTTATTTTCATTATTATTTTCATCAAATTTATTTTTATTATTCGCAGGTTTATTCACCGCTTCATCTTTTTCCGAATTTTTACTTTTTTCTGAAATTAAATCAATTAACTCTTGTTTTTTTAATTTACTTATACCTTCGATATTTAGCTCTTTCGCCACTTCCCTAAGTTCGCTTATCTTCATTTTTGTATAATTAATTTTCTCCATATTATTCACCATTTTCATTATTTCTGTCTTTTATAAATATTCCCTCAACAGGATTTTTTAAATATATCCTATTAATTATTGCCGAATTTTCTATATCAGCTTTATAACGGTCATACTTTGACATTGGCACTACACCAAGCAAGACAACTATTATCAAATACACAATAATTGTTCCCTTGACAGCACCCACTGCAAACCCTGCTATATGATTTAATGTACTTATAACAGGCAATTTTGAAAAAATATTCAGGAATTTTAATCCTATTTGAATTATAATTTTAGCAATGATTAAAACAAGTACAAAAGAGATTATCTTTATCGCAACATCAGCAACATAAATGGAAATTCCGTTACTTATATCTGTCTGCACCCTCATTGTGTAATCCGCAATAAGTTTCGGCATTCCCGACTCATATGTACCCACTGAGGCCGTTGGCTCCAAGCCGCTAAACACAGTATTTGCAATAACCTCTTTTAAACCAAGTCCGTTGAGGATATCAGAAACAACAGGATATAAAATCCACGCAATTATAATTGACGCCGCAAGCGAGGCTATTCCTACAAGCGACCTCATAAACCCCTTTTTATAGCCAAAAAGTCCAAACAACAATACGACTAAAATAATGGCGTAATCTATACTGTTTAAGCCAAAATAATTAAACCTCATATAACACTCCCATCAGTTATTTTACAGCGATGTTTTCCGCAACCGAAGCGCCGACCGCTAAAATTCTTTTTCCGTTTGAGTAATATCCTATACTTTTTACATCATTTTCTGCGGAAATAACCTTTTTTACCTTACCTCTTGAATTGACGCGGACAATACCCTTCTGTTCAGCCACAACTGCATTTGAGTCGCATACTGCCAAAGTCCTTATTTCACCTGTGGCTGTGTATGCCCCCTTTAGTTTTCCTGACATAGAGTACATCTCTAAAACAGAATTACCTCTGTTATCCATTACGCTGACGGCAATCATTTTATCACTGTCAAGGCTGTAATATGACGGTTCCTTACCCTCAAGCGATATAGAAAATCCCTCTTTGCCGTTCTTTGAATATTCTGTAATATGATTGTCTGTGACCAACAATAATTGATTTGACGATGTAAATTTAACCTCTACTGCCGCCTCGTCATTTCGCTCTGCAGTTGCGATAACCTCACCTCTGCTTGTATCAATAAACTGTACTTTCGTATTCACCGCATCTCCGTCGGTGTTTATTTGTGCAACGGCCAAATATCTGCCGTTATCACTTATATCAATATCGGCAACATAACCGCTTCCGCTATTCCACGCATAAATCTCTCTACCCTTTTTATTAAACAAAGTCACCTTACCTTTGTAGCCGTCTGTATCTGTTGCAAAGACAGCATAACCCTTACTTGTAATCTTGGCAGAAATGATGTCGTTGCCCAGCTTATATTCATTTATCAGTTTGCCGTTTTTATATGATGCTGCAAAATGATTGCCTGCAAGGTCGGCAAACAAAACATATTTTCCGTCACACTCAACCAATGGTTCTGACAGACTTTGGTTTATCTGCCAATCTATTTTACCCTTTCTGTCAATTGCCTTTGCGCCCTTATTATTATATATCATAACATTACTGCCTATAGTTTTAGCCTTGTATATATCTCCGTATTCAACATATACATCCGTAGTTTTAGAGCCTGACAGCATAGACACAAAAGCGCCCAGCAAAGCGATTGCAAGCACAGCCGCAATAACAACAGCCGCAAGCTTTATGGGATGATATACAATCTTTCTTTTTCCCGTTCTGAATACCGCAGTTTTAGAAAACAGAGTATCAACAGCAGGCTTTATCTTCTCTTTATAAATAGATATACCCTTATCTATGTATTTATTCCTCACCGCTGTTTACCTCCTTTAATAAAATACTTTTTTCAAAAATAATCCTTCAGGCGGCGCTGTAAGACCGCTCTTTCTTCTGTCACCGCTTTTAATTATGTCGGGAACAGCATCACATTCAATACGTCCAAGACCTACCTCAACCAATGTTCCCGTAATTATCCTCACCATATTATACAAAAAGGCATCCGCCTCTACTGTTATCTCAATTAAATCTCCGTCTGTTTCCACAGAGCAATCACGTATGGTTCTTATTGTTGTTTTTTGACTTCCTCCTGCCGCCATAAATGCAGAAAAGTCGTGCTTACCCTCAAAAAATTTAGCCGCAGACTTAATTTTCTCTCTGTCAAGATTGTAGGGCAGATACCAGCTATATCCTATATAGAACGGATTTCTCATTTTTCCGTTCCATATTCTGTATACATATCTTTTGCCCTTTGAAGAAAACCTGGCATTAAATTCTTGGTCTGCCTCCCAGGCTTCAATAGCGGTTATATCTTTATTCAATCTGTAATTTAACGCATATGGCAATTTTTCAGCAGGAATATTGGTATTTGATTTAAAGTTTAACACGTATTCAAGTGCGTGAACTCCTGCATCAGTTCTGCTGCAGCCTGTGACCTTAATTTCCTCACCTGTGAGGTCGCTCAAAGCCTCCTCAATTACCTGCTGAATTGTTATTCCGTTTTTTTGGAATTGCCAGCCATGATATTTTGTACCATCATACATAATTCTCATAGCAATATTTTTCATTACCAAAAACCCCTCTGACAAACTATTTTGACGGTATAAAATTAATTGCAATAACAACCGCAGTCAATACTAAAAACACTATTGTGGCTCCCATATCTCTCTTTTGGAATTTAAGCTCGTGCAGGCTTGTACGATTTTCCGTTACGCCGTAGCATCTGCACTCCATTGCGGTTGCCAATTCGTCGGCACGTCTGAAGGCGCTTATAAACAGCGGTATAAGTATGGGAATCATAGCCTTTGCTCTGCTTAGTATATTTCCGCTGTCAAAGTCCGCACCTCTTGCCGCCTGTGCTTTCATAATCTTATCGGTTTCCTCCATCAATGTGGGAATAAACCTCAACGCGATAGACATCATCATAGAAAGCTCGTGTGCAGGAAGTCCTATCTTAGCAAAGGGACTCAACAGAGTTTCCATTCCGTCAGTTAGCGATATCGGTGATGTGGTAAGCGTCAGCAAAGAGGTTCCGAGTATCAAAAATGTCAATCTCAAAACCATAAACACAGCAAACCGAATACCCTCATATGTGATTTTTAACACGCCAAACTGCCAAACAACAGTACCGCTCGTCAAAAACAAGTTAAACAATGCCGTTATAATTATAAATACCATAATCGGTCTTAAACCCTTTATAACAAATATGGGCGGAATTTTAGAAAGTGCAACGCACACAACAATAAATGCGGCAAGTGCAATATAGCCGTAAAAGTTTTTAACACAAAATGTGACCACAATATATGCAAGCATTACCAGAATTTTTGTTCTTGGGTCAAGTTTGTGAATTACTGTTTCACCGGGAAAGTATTGTCCCAAAGTTATATCCTTCAGCATAGTTCCTCCCCCTTACTCAAAGCCTTTTTTATGCAGTACAACGCATCGTTTATGGTATAAACTCCCTCTTTCAAGGGCATACCCCTGCGTCGCAGTTCATCAACTATCTTTGTAACCTGCGGAACATTCAATCCGATTTCGGTAAGTCTCTCAGAATTTCTGAAAATATTTTCAGGAGTATCAAACATTTCTTTGTTGCCCTTGTTCATAACGAGTATTCTGTCCGCCAGCTTTGCAACATCCTCCATACTGTGCGACACAAGGATAACAGTAAGTCCCATTCTCTCGTGCATATCCTTTATCTTAAAAAGGATTTCATCCCTGCCTGCAGGGTCAAGTCCCGCTGTGGGTTCGTCAAGAATTAAAACCTTAGGCTCCATAGCGAGCACACCTGCTATTGCAACACGCCTTTTCTGTCCACCTGACAAATCAAAGGGCGACTTGCTTAAAAGTTCCTTTGGCAGACCTACAAGATTTGCCGCAAATTCTGCTCTATGTTTGACTTCATCATTATCAAGTCCCATATTTGACGGACCAAAAGATATATCCTTAAGCACTGTTTCTTCAAACAACTGATACTCAGGATATTGCATTACAAGTCCCACCTTAAACCGTATATCACGCATTTTGGTATTTTTATCGGTTATGTCAGTTCCGTCAATCATTATTCTGCCGCAATCGGGCTTTATAAGGCCGTTTAAAAGCTGAATTAATGTTGACTTTCCCGAGCCTGTATGTCCGATAAGTCCGACAAACTCTCCCTTGCCTATTTCCAAGTTGATGTTATCCAATGCCTTTTTTTCGAAGGGACCGCCCTTCATATATGTGTAACTTACGTTTTCAAGCTTAATCATTTGTCATCACCTTTTTCCAGAGCTGCTCTATCTTATCTGCACATTCACCCACAGAAAGAACATTGCTGTCTATATCAAAGCCGTTTTTTCCCAATAGGAATGCAAGCTCTGTTGCCTGAGGGGTATCAAGTCCCAAGGACTTCATCTTTTCCACTTTCGGAAACACCTCTATGGGAGGGGCATCCATTTCTATTTTACCGTTGTCAATAACTATTACACGGTCAGCCTCAACCGCCTCCTCCATATAATGAGTTATCATTACAACTGTCATATTCTTTTCTTTGTTAAGACGTTTTACGGTTTCAATAATCTCTCGTCTGCCGTTTGGGTCAAGCATAGCTGTGGGTTCGTCAAGAACAATAATCTCAGGTTCCATAGCCAAAACACCTGCTATTGCCACCCTTTGCTTTTGACCTCCTGACAGCATATGAGGTGCGTGCATAGCAAACTCGGACATATTCACAGCAGCAAGAGCGGTATCCACTCTTCTTCTTATTTCACTTCTCGTCACACCTAAATTCTCAGGTGCGAATGCCACATCATCCTCTACTATATTCGCCACCATCTGATTATCAGGGTTTTGAAAGACCATTCCTACCATTTTGCGAATATCGTATAATCTTTTTTCGTCAGAGGTATCAACTCCTCCAACCCATACCTTGCCCGAAGTCGGTGTAAGAATTGCGTTTAAATGCTTTGCAAAGGTAGACTTGCCCGAGCCGTTATGTCCAAGCACAGCAATAAACTCGCCACGCTTTATCTCCAAGGATATATCCTTAAGCACGCAAGTTGTTTTACCTGTTTCGTCATCAGTATAGTTAAAGCATAAATTTTCAGTTCTAATAATATTATCCATTTTGCGTTGCCCTCACAATGCCTGTTTTTAAGCTCTCTGCCAACGTGTACTGTATCCGCAAGGCAAAACTATATCGCTGTTTCTGACAGGCAGTCCTATCTCGTCGGCAGTAATAACACCGCCATACTTCTTTGCAACAGTCAGCTTGCAGATATTTTTCATTACGCTTCCCGATAACCCTGTTGTATATGAATTTACCAGGAAGAATATAGGTTCGTCACTCAAAAGCTTTACACACAGGCTGATTAAATCAAATATCTCGTCCTCTATCTTCCATACTTCACCGTTTGGTCCGCGTCCGTATGAAGGCGGATCCATTATGATTGCATCATACTTATGACCTCTGCGAAGTTCTCTCTCGGCGAACTTCTTTACATCATCCACAATATAACGTATGGGATGCTCTTTAAGTCCCGAAAGTACCGCATTGTCCTTTGCCCACGCAACCATTCCCTTTGCCGCATCAACGTGACACACCTTTGCACCTGCCGCTGCAGCCGCAATGGTCGCTCCGCCTGTGTACGCAAACAAATTAAGTACATTTATTTCTCTGCCCTTTTCCGCTTTTATCAGTTCAGAAAACCAATCCCAATTTGTTGCCTGCTCAGGGAAAATTCCCGTGTGCTTAAACCCCATTGGCTTAACACCGAATGTCAGATTTTTATAGTTTATTTTCCAAGACTCAGGAATTTTCTTATAGGTCTGCCAACTTCCGCCGCCTGATTTACTGCGGTTATATCTTGCGTCGGCTGTCCTCCATTCCTCAACAGACTTATCTGACTTCCATACAATCTGAGGGTCGGGACGTACCAATATTTTGTTTCCCCATCTTTCAAGTTTTTCACCATCAGAACAATCTAATATTTCATAGTCTCTCCAGCCGTCAGCTATGAACACTTACTTCACCGCCTTATTCAACACTGCTTATAGAATATACTGTGCTTTCGCACTCTGCATACTTGGTTGTAATTCCAAGTGATGTACCTGCACCCAAATACTTATTTGCGGCAGTATAATATCCGTTATCGCTTGCCTTGCCGTCAAATTCTACGGTTACGTATACATTATATCTATCCTCAGGTACAACCTGCTTAAAACTTCCGTCTGCCATATTTATCTGATATAATCCGTCGTCCACTTTGACATCTGTTATTTCTCCGACATACTCTTTTGACACCTTGTCGTACAAAGACCCTTTTTTGGCAAGAGCATCGGCAGTATAGGAACGCACATTCTTTATAATAAAAGTACACTCAACTTTTTCGCTTGAAGTCACAACCGCACTTGAATCGTCGGCAAACATTTTATATACTCCCAAAGCGAGAACAATAACCAAAGCTATAACAACAATATCAATTATACTTACTTTTCCGAAAAGTTTTCCATCTCTGTTTATCATCTCAATTTCCCTCCATTACTGTTTGGCATCTGTATCGACACCTATGATATAACCTGAACTTGACCAACCCTTGCCAAACATAACCGCATTATATCCTACTCTGATTGGTATACCGTCTATTTCAATAGATTTATCCGTTTCTGTTCCATTAGCTGCAACAGTAACCAACACATCATATTCATTTTGTACTTCGCTGTTTAATGCTCTTCCGTCGATTATATCATATCCTAAAGTTTTGGCAGGATTGACCTCAACCTTTTCGACAGTTGTTGTAATCTTCTCTTTTTCGCCAATCATTACTTTGTCGCCAACCTTTATTGCCTCAGCATAACTTTCGTCCTTGGCTTTTAGTTCAACAGTTGTTCTGACCACTACATTCGAAGTTTCAGCACTTCCGCTGCCGCCGCTTTTGCCGACAAAAAAGTATATTGCAACTATGACTATTGCCACAATAACCAATACAATAAATAAATCCATTCCGTTAAATTTAATTTTTTTCTTGTTTTCCATTCCTATCAGTTCCTTTCGCTATATTACGCGTTTACAGAGAGCATCTTCATATACACGCCCTCTATGGCTCTCGTATTGACATAAGCCGTAAACTTTTCATTATATACTCTCTTACATTCTCTGCTCATTTTTTCGTACAGACCAACATCACAAAATAGCTTTTCAAGCCTGTCCGCCAACACCTCTGCATTGTGTGTGGGAGTTAAAAAACCATTTACCCCGTCCTTGATAACTCCAGGGTTTCCTCCAAAGTCTGTAACAACTGCAGGCTTTCCAAGGCTCATTCCTTCAAGCAGGGCAAGGCTTGTCGCCTCTGTCCCGAAGGAACAGTTTACCTGAACGTCCATAACATTCATAAGCGGCTCAACATCTGTTAAAAAGCCAAGCATCTTTACATTTTCCTCAAGTTCAGCTTTTTTTATCTGCTCTTTTATGCTGTTCTCCTTCTCGCCTGTGCCCGCAATCAAAAATTTGAACTTAATTCCTTTGCTCTTTAATATCTTTGCGGCATCAACAAAATACTTATGTCCTTTAACTTCGTTAAGCCTTGCCGCCATAATCGCAACCTTTTCGTCATCTTCTATTCCATACTCCCTACGCAGTTGCTTTATTCTGTCCTCTCCGTAAGGAACCAAAGGTTCAACACCGTTTAAAATCACATCAATTTTCTTAGCCGAAACACCTGTGGCAACAAGATTATCCTTTGCGGCATCTGCTACGGCAATAATTCTGTCAGCAGTACAGTTATTTATACAGCCGTTTATGACCTTTCCCAACCCTTTGGAAATTGATGTCGACGGCGGAAAAACACTGTGTCTTGTGTAGACAGTTTTTATTCCGCACAGCTTTGCCGCAATCCTCGCCGACATACTTGCGTGTGTGTGAACTATATCAGGCTTTATTTGCTTAAACAGCTTTTTAAGTCCTGATATAGCCTTAAAATCCAGGGACTTCTCCGCAAGATTATCAAGCTGATATACCTTAACATCAAGCTTCTCTATATCCGAAATCAAAAGACTTCCCCTTGGAACAACAACGGAAACATCAAATTTTTCTCTGTCAAAGTTCTTCAAAAATGTTAAGATGCACTTGCCTGCTCCGCCAATATTTGAATCAGATGATACCTCAACAACTTTTATCACTCTGTTTCCTCACTCCTTTGCTTTGCCACATAAACACACGCTCTTCCAAGTGCAAGCACGCACCAGAAAATCAACATAACTCTGTAATTGTAAAAGCTGTTATCAAACATACCTTGAACAAGAAAACCGCAAAAGCCTGCGGCAATAGCCGTCATTATGGTTGAAAGGCTGTCGCCTTTTCCGCCGTATTGATAGCCTGTCATAATTCTGCGTAAGAATAACACGCTTATAATCAAGAACACACCTATTCCCACAACTCCCGACTCAACAAGAATTTGCAAAAACAAATTATGTGAATGAGGTGCAATAATTCCGTTATAAGAATAGAAGGGATATACCTGTGTAAATGCCTCCTGGCCCATTCCTATTCCCGAGAGCCAAAAGTCCTTAATCATAGCAAGGGTACCCATCCAGATATACACTCTGTAAGAAGTAGACGAGTCCTCCATATTGCCGATACTTGTAAATCGGTTGACAATACTTTCAGGCAGCACAAAGGGCAGTATCGGCAAGGCAATAAGCGCCAAGCCCCAGAGCTTTCCTGCCGCAAATGTTACAAAAACTGCCGCCGCCACCAACAGACCCAACCAACAGCCTCTTGAAAATGTCAATATCAATGCCACTCCCATAATTGCCGAGATACCTGCATATACAACCTTTGACGCAAATTTCTTCCTTGTCCACATAAGTCCGATTGAAACAGGAAGAACAAGAAGGATGTACTCACCCAATACATTTGGGTTTTCAAGTGTTGAATATATTCTCATTTTTATATCATCAAACATTTCCTCGTCCATCCACGCCTGTTTTGTATCCCATCCGAATACATATTGTGCAATTCCGTAAAGGCAGACAAGCAATCCCGACAAAACGAATATGGTCAGCATATTATTTAAAAGTTTTTTACTGTTTGCGGTATTTATAATCACAAAATACATTGCCATAAACACGAGATAAATCATCCAGATGCTCAAGCTCTTAATCACTGCAAAGGAAGTAATAGCAGCAACAAGGTATACCGCTATAAAGGCGATTATAAAAAACCCCATACCATCAAACTTAAACTTAAACCCATTATGTGTAATCGCATAAACCACCATTGATATCAGGCAGAGTATAGCAAGTCCTGCATCAGCCATAGTAGGCACGATAGGCGCGGCAAGCAACAAAAACATAGCTCCTGCCGATGGCCTTTGAAGCACAAGCATTACCGCCGCAATTGCAACAAGTGCAAGAGGCGCAAACAAAGGATTGACAGCACTGCTTACAAAGCCGATAGCAACACCTGCAACTGCCCCGACAGCTATTCTGCCGTTTCCCTCTGTGTATTTTTTATCAAACCAATTAAAATCTGCATCTATGCCGAGCAAATTGCATACAAGGGAAACAAGAGCTGACCCTTTTAAATATTCTGTTACATTAATATTAAAGGGAATTAATACCGCTCCGACAATCGCCGCTATAATTATCACCATACCGATTACACCGCCTGTAATCAACTTATATGCAATAATTCCTGCCGCCATACTGAGCATAAGGGTTCCGACAAATCTTAAATTAATTGCAAGTATATTATTGAGATAATCTTTGCAAATATTGAAAAACAGACTTTCCTCAATAAGTTTATTTACTTTTACACCTATTTTTTTCTGCAAAAACTCTATAAATGTAAAAGGACATCTTAAAACCTTGCCTGCAATCGATTTTTCAAGTGCATTATCATCTGTATGCAAGACTCTAAACCAGCTTACAATTCTGCTGTTCTTCCACGCACCTGATATGCAATCATAGACCTTTTTGAGAATTTTATACATACAGCTTTTGGTTATCATATTCCAGATAAAAACCCAAACCGCTTCAAAACACCCAATACTGTTTTTCAAGTTAAATCATCCTCTCTTCAAAAAACGCTCTGCGACACTTCTCACTTCCGTGACCTTTAAGACATATGCCGCCAAAACATAAACTATACAAGACGGCACAGCACATACACACAATCTTATAAGTGTAATAATTGTGCCTGTTCCCAATTTGACAGCAAATATATCTACACCTTTAGCCGTCGCAAACGCCGCCGCCGTACAAATAATTATCTTTACAACATTGATTACAAAGGCAGGATTAATAACGCCCTTTCTGCGTCTGTTAATCATAAACATCAGGCAAAGTGCTATTGTTGCGGAACTGACAGCACCTGCAAGTGCAAGTCCGCCAACACCCATCTTTAACACTTTTATCAAAAATGCCGCCGCTATAAAATTGACAATTATACCGATAAGCGAGGTAAACATTGGCGTTTTGCCGTCTGACAAGGCATAAAAACTTTTATTCAAAACCTCACACACCGCATAACCCATCATACCAAAGGAATAATAGAACAATGCCGTTCCCGTAATTTTTGCGGATTCGGCTGTAAATTCGCCGTGTTCAAAAACAACGCTTATTATGGGTCTTGACAAACTTAAAAACAGAGCGGAAACCACTCCTATAATCAGAATAATGTATCCCACCGACATTCTTGTCATATCCGCAAACTCATCATTATTATCGCCTACGCTCAATCTTGACAGCTTAGGGAATATAAAATTGGTTATAGCATACGCAAAAACGCCGACCATAATTATATATATCTTATTTGCCCAATTCAAAGCAGACACAGCTCCGTCACCCAGGGACGAACCAAAGGACATATTAATTACATTACATAGGGGCTGTACCCAGGAGCTTATCAGAACAGGCAAGGCGATGAGTGCCGCCTCTTTTATGCCTGACTCCTTAATATTAAATCGAAATTTATATCTGAACCCAAATTTAATCAGGTGCGGTATCTGAACAATCAACTGCATTATCCACGCAATTAGCATAGATATGGCAACACCCGTAAGACCAAACCTGTTGCCAAACAGAACGAGATATAAAATCATAACTCCGTTTGAAACAACACTTATAAGTGATGGTATGGTAAATTCACCAAAGGATTGTAATATGCCGACAGCAATGTAAGCAGATGCGGTAAACACAATTGATGGGAACAGTATTCTCAAAAGTGCCGCCGTTTGTTCAACCTTGCCAGGAACATCAGCGTAACCCGGAACCATCAGCTTTACAAGAGGCTCTGCAAAAATCATTCCCACAACAGCCGCCGCCATAGCAATAAACCCGACTATCGTAGTAAAGTTATTTGCAAAGTCCATCGCCTTTTCTTTGCCGAAATTTTCTATGTACTTATTAAAGATAGGAACAAAAGTAGAGAGAATAGCAACACCTAAAACCATATCAAAAAACAGGAGCGGAATTTGTGTTGCCGTATTAATCATATCGGACTCCATTCCCTGACCGTAAAGACCTGCGACAAGGGTTTCACGCAAAAGTCCCATTGCCTTTGCGAGAAAAATAATCACAGCCATAACACTTATGGTTTTAGCCGCTTTGGTGTCTTTTTTTATTTCTTGCTCAGACATTCATCAAACCAACCTTCCTGTCTAATATCTGAATACAAAACTCATTTTTATACACTTACTCAATTTTAAGTATACATCAAAAAACCAAAGTTGTAAACAATAAGCGTTATTCGTAACAAAAATTTAAAAATTATAGGTTATTATTAACATTTTTACATAAAACAGGAATGTTAAAAAATACTTTTCGGGACGTCGAGGGCGCCGTCCCCTACATTTTATTTTGTGTGATACTTAGATTTCACACAAAATCAAGGTTCGGCGGTTTCCGACAAACCGCTGTGTCATACTTTTTTAACATTCCCATTTTATATTTAATTAATCCTCAAATTCAAACTTATCTTCATTGCGTTCACGGAAGATATCGTATACGGCAGACATTATGTCAGGCTCAAACATCTGTGCCAAGGATGACTCACCCTTTTCATCAACAACAGTTTTAAAAATTACGATTTCCGTAACTTCCTCCTCATCCTCATCATAAGGAATACATATTACATATTCATCATCTTTATACATAACAGTATCCAAATGTTCAAACACTTTTTTGTTTCCTTCCTCGTCATAGAGGTCAATTAAAAATTCATTTTCAGGTAATTCAGCCATAAACTTACCGCCTTTCTTAAACTTTTATCTAATACTGTCAAGATATCCCTGCAATATATATGCCGCCGAGATACTGTCAACGCTATCCTTGCGTTTTTTTCCTCTGACATTTGTTTCATTCATAAGATTGTGTGCCGAAACAGTAGTCAATCTCTCGTCCCATAACACTACGGGAATATCAATTCTTTCCCTTATCATATCGGCAAGCAGACTCGCTTTTTCTGCTCTGGGGCCAAGAGTTCCGTTCATATTCTTCGGGTACCCCAATATAATTTTTTCTGCTCCCAGCCTTTTTGCAAGCTCAGCCGTATAATATGCAACGCCTTCTATACTTTTACACTTAAACGCATCTAAGACATTTGCAGAAAAGCCAAGTGCATCGGATATGGCATACCCTGTTCTGCTGTCACCGAAGTCAACACCCAAAATCTTCATTTAATATCTTCCTTTAACAAATCACATCTTCACAATATTATATAAATATATTACCACAGATTTATCTAATAATCAACAACAAATTTATTTTTCAAAAACATTACAAATTGTAAACAAATATTTACTTAAGTTGAATTAAACCGCAAAGTATGTTAAAATGAATGTGATTTGTCCAAAAATATAAAATATTTGAGGTGAAAATCTAATGATTAAAGGAATTAAACGATTATGCAGCTCTATAATTGCTGCAACAATGGTATTGTCTATTGTACCTAAGGCATACGCATATGAACCAAGCTTTTGGGCGGAGGATGCTGTCAACAACGCAACAAGATTAAGCATTATTTCTGAGGAATACTCTACCAAATCATTTCAGGAATATATTTCAAGAAGTGACTTTGTAAATGTAGCCGTAAATCTCTATGCTACATTAACCTCTGAAAATGTGTCAACAGGTCCAAAGCAACCATTCAGCGACACAAATGACGTATTTGCCAATATGGCATACTACACAGGTCTTGTAAGCGGTGACGGCGAAGGTCACTTCCTTCCCCAAGGCACCCTGACACGTCAGGAGCTTTGTAAAATCATCACAAGTCTTCTCGACTCTGCAGGTGTGCTTAGTCCATACTTTCCGTCTGAACACGTCTTTGACAATATAAAAGACGCAGACGAAATCGCATATTGGGCAAAAAATCACGTTGCTTTTATGGTAGACAATCTTCTTATGTCAGGCGACGGCGACACAGGATTATTCAGACCAAACGACAATGTAACACGTGAGGAAGCCGCTATCATTGCATACAGATGCTATGCATCATACGGCAAAAATCTTGATGGACAAATAAAAACAACCTTGCGTGAAACAAAGGATTCGAACAATACTTCGATTTATACGTTGGTTAAAACAATAATTCTTCCAAGCGGTGCAACAGTTGCGTTGCGTTATGCAGACAATCCTTCTGCCGCAACCGAAGACACAACCTGGGTTGGCAGTTCACAAACCGCTCCGAGCGGCACGCCTTTCCAGATTCCTGACAGCAACGGACACTATCGCCTTAAGACATATACAGAAACACTCTCCTCAGGCGAGGCGGCAGAAAAAGAGGCACGAATTTTCCCCGATGGTGTTAAGTACACCTCTAAGGAAGAGGCAGACGCGCATATGAGCGAAGTAACCGTCAATGTATGGAAAATAAATGAGGTCGGCGATAAATATGCATCGACACTGACCTTTAAGATAAACACAGTTTTAAAAGATGATGTAATTGCCATATTTGATGAAATATTTAATTCTGATGACAAGCCGCCTATCAAGGATGCAACCGCATACGGCTGGAGAAGTTCTATGGCAAGCGGTCTGTACTCAGACCACAATTACGGAACTGTAATTGACCTTAACTACAACGAAAATTATACTGTATACGCAAGCGGAACAACTATTGGTACATTCTATGACCCTGACAATTCAATTTATTCTTTCCCGTCTGATGGAACTGTTGTTCAGACCTTTGCAAAATACGGATGGCTGTGGGGCGGAAACGCCTGGATAAACGGCACTGTCGATTATATGCACTTCACATACCTCGGCAAATAATTATGCGTTAATACAAAGGGGCTATTAAAAAAGTCAATCATAGCGGATTGTTGGAAACCGCCAAACCCTACATTTTGTGTGAAATCTAATTATACAAGATAACTTGTAGGGGACGGCGTCCTCGACGTCCCGAAAATCACTTTTTTAACAGCCCTTTTATTATGTAAATATCCAATAACATTTATTTAAGAGAAGGGATTTAGTATTATGCAGGCATATAACGTCTTTAAAGACTTAGCAATTATAATTATTTCTGCCAAACTGATGGGGATTTTGGCAAGAAAAATCAATGTTCCTCAGGTAGTCGGTGAAATCATAGCGGGTCTTATAATCGGACCAAGCCTTTTAGGGTGGGTTCAGCAAACTGATTTTCTGTCGCAAATGGCAGAAATAGGTGTTGTGCTTATAATGTTCTCCGCAGGGCTTGGAACAAATTTAAAAGACCTCAAAAAGACAGGTCTTACAGCTTTGTTTATTGCATTTATCGGTGTACTTCTTCCATTGATATTCGGATATCTTCTTTGCATAGCATTCTACGGCTTTTCACCCCTTGGAAGTCCCGACTTTTACAAAGCGCTGTTTATCGGCGTAATACTCACCGCAACCTCTGTCAGCATTACTGTTCAAACCCTTGCTGAAATGGGAAAGCTGAAGTCAAAGCTTGGCACCACCATTGTAAGTGCCGCAATCATTGATGATGTAATCGGTATTATCGTATTGGCAATAGTTATAGGCATCGGCACAGGCAGTCAGGACACAAGCATACCCATTGTTGTACTTAAAAATCTCTCGTTCTTTGCCATATCGCTTGTGGGCGGAATTGTGATGTATAAGATATTTAAGAAGATAGACTCAAGATACCGCCACACTCAAAGAATACCGATTTTCGGACTTTCTCTCTGTATGGCTCTGTCATATATCGCCGAAAAGTTTTTTGGTGTTGCTGATATTACAGGTGCATTTGTGGCAGGCGTAATCCTTTGTAACATTCGTGACTCAGAGTACATAGAACGAAAGATTGATATAAATTCCTATATGTTATTCGGACCCGTATTCTTTGCAGGTATAGGTCTGCGTACCAACATTCAAGGAATATCAGGAGAAATGATTTTATTTTCCATATGCTTTATCTTAGTTGCCCTGCTTTCAAAAATTATAGGCTGCGGAGCGGCGTCAAAGCTGTGTAAAAACAATTTAAGCGATAGCCTTAAAGTCGGCGTCGGAATGATGACAAGAGGTGAGGTTGCCCTGATTGTTGCACAAAAAGGGTTATCGGTTGGTTTGATTGACTCGGCATACTTCACTCCTGTAATTTTGCTTATAATACTCTCGTCTGTTTTAACGCCGATAATATTAAAGATGTTGTATAATAAAGACGAAAAATCACTAACAGCTTAAATTTTGTAAGACAAAAGAAGTCGAAACTCAATGGGTTTCGACTTCTTTGTTATATATTTTCTCCGTTTGTGATGAATTGGCTAACATTCTGCAACGTATGATTTATTGCACAATGTAGGTTTTCTACGGGACGTCGAGGACGCCGTCCCCTACAGCGTGATGGTTTATGTAAATTCGTCAACGGATAATGTGTTGTACAAATGTTGGTATATCGCCGATCCTCCCGTCACGCTTTGCGTGCCACCCTCCTTTACGCAAGGAGGGCTAATTTCGGCTCCCTTGTGTATTGTAGGGGACGATGCCCACATCGTCCCGTTCAACGTAGCTGACTTGTGGTTCGGCAACTCAATTCCTCAACATATAATTTTCTGTATAATCGCAGATATTTATAAGGTTCTTTAAAAAAGCTGTGTTCTATTATACAGCCTCTTCTCTTTTAGTTTTTATATTAAGTAAAACAATTGATAATATTATCAGCACTATACCGCAAAAGCCTATAATATTCGGTATTTCGCCGTATGCAAATATTCCTGCTATTGTGGCAACCATCGGCTCAACAGATGCCATAATCGCCGCCTTTCCTGCAGGTATATGCTTAAGTCCCAAGGTATAGCACAAATATGGTACAAAAACTGTTACAAAACCAATGCCCAATATATTCAAAAGAATTGTTACGTCAAAATTATCCGCAACCAAAGTTATTACCTTCGGCATATCCGCTAAAAATACCGAGCCTATCGCCGCCACAATGAACGAATATACAGTAACGGTCAATGGCTGATATTTTTTTAACGCATACTTTCCTATAATGCTGTATAGTGAATAAGATAATCCTGAACCCAAGCCGCACAAAACTCCGCTTACTGACACATTTGACGAGGACACTCCCGAAACACAGATGCAACCAACAAAAGCACAAATCAATGCTGTTATCTTTTTGGCAGTCAATTTCTCGCCGTAAAATATAACAGATGCAGTCAAAACCCAAATAGGTGCTGTATATAACAGAATAGCCGCAGTTGAAAGCGATGTTTTAAGTATTGCCGCAAAATAGAAACAGCTCATCATCAGAACGCTTAAAATACCCATTCCGATAAATATAGGTAAGTCCTTCAATTCAATTCTATAAAGTTTTTTATCATATATAAGCACCAAGACACAGAGCATTAATGTTCCAATAACAAGTCTGATTGCCGTTATCTGAAACATATTAAACCCCACACCCGATAACGTCCTGACAAACAGTCCCATTACTCCCCAGAATGTGCCTGCCGCAATAACTAACACCGAGGCCGTCTTATTATTTATTTTAAACATTTTATCCTCCGTAAAATAACGGTGCAAGACTTTTCCGCACCGTTAGGGTGATAGTATAAATCATATTATTTTTTAAGAAATCTGTCCTCTATATATTTATTTGCTGTATTTTCAAGAGTGTCATCAAGTGCGGCAAAGCCGTTGAAATCTTCATACTTTCTCCTCATTGCACAGCCTAATATATGGTCGCAAAGCATAGGGTTTTTCGGAAGCAGAGGTCCGTGCAGATATGTGGCAATAATATTTTTGTATACCACACCCTCATAACCGCTCTCGCCTGTGTTTCCGTGTCCGTACAGAACTTTTCCAAGCGGTGTGTGATTTCCTATATATGTCCTGCCTGCGTGGTTCTCAAAGCCTGTTATCTTTTGCTCAAACAGTTCTGACTCCAATACAACATTTCCTATCAATCTGGTGTCCCCTGCATCAGTATATATATCAAGTATTCCTAAACCCTCTATCTTTGAGTTTGCCGTCTGATAATACTTTCCAAGCAACTGATATCCGCCGCAAACAGCTACAAGCACACCGCCGTTTTCCACATAATTTATAAGCTCGTCCTTCTTTTTAAGAAGAAGCTCACACACTATCTCCTGCTCTCTGTCAGAGCCGCCGCCCACAAAAATAATATCAGCTTTTTCAAGGTTCATACTGTTGTCCTTGTTTGTGCAAGCCAATATGTTGGCACCTATCCCACGCCATTTAAGGCGGTGCTCCATACAAGCAATATTGCCTTTATCTCCGTAAAGGTTTAAAAGGTCGGGATAGAGATGAACTATGTTTAACTCTTTATTTACCATTCTCGTTCCCTCCCGCTTTAAGTTCTTTTTGGATTTCCAGCATTGTTGTCTGAGTTGAGAATAATGCCGTATAGTTTACAAGTACGTAGCAAACCTCTGCATCGGTTTTAAGGCATCTTTTAATTGCCTCTTTCATACTCTTTGTTATGTTGTTGACTTTAACATCTGCATACTTAAATCTAAGGGATATGTCGTACAATCTTATACCTGTTGTGGTAAGTGTATTTAAGTTCTCGTCACTCAACTTGTCAAAGTCCACATCCCAAAGCCACGAAACATCTCTGCCATCGTTTGCCAAGTCATTAATTGCAACTATAACATCCTTCTTTCTCTTATCAAGCATAACCGTTTGAATTGCCTGATTAAAGCCCGCAGGATTTTTGGCAAGGTTTAAAATCACAGGCTTGCCCAAGTCAATCAATTCCATTCTTCCTATCTGTGGCTTGTAGTCTGCCAACATAGAGTTAAAACCTGAAGTGTCAACTCCCATAACCGACAAAGCTGAATACACCGCCAAAATATTGTAAATATTATAAAAGCCTCTGTAATTTACATCAATCTTAACACTTTTATTGACAGTGAACTTCATTGAACCTGAAAGGTCAACCTCTGTTGCATCAAAGTCAATGGCAGGTCGGCTGTTTCCGCAATTTGGGCAATAGAAATCGCCTAATTGGCTGTAATGGAAGAAATTATATGCCTGCTCGTGTCCGCACTTAACGCAGAACTGTCCTTCCTTCGTTTCATCAATTTGCGGAAGCACCTGTTCAGATATGCCAAAGTATTTAGCATCTCTTCCTTCACCGAACTGAACTGTAAGCGGGTCATCGCCGTTTAAGATTAACTTAACGCTCTTTGCCATATTTATTGACTCATTAAGCAAATCAACTGTTATATCAATCTCCCCGTATCTGTCAAGCTGGTCACGGAACAGATTTGTTATC
This sequence comes from uncultured Ruminococcus sp., assembly GCA_902760955.1. Classification (GTDB taxonomy): domain Bacteria; phylum Bacillota; class Clostridia; order Monoglobales; family Monoglobaceae; genus UMGS1820. The sequence goes on from CACWIG010000023.1 coordinate 23,098, forward strand.
ACCATATAGTCAGGTGTCAAGTGTGCGAACACACGTCTTGCAGACGCCTCATCAATCTCCAGCACGGCGTAGTCCGCCTCAAACTTACCTGTGATACCGCTTGCCATTGCAAAGGCTGTTGCAATTCCGTTTACCATATTGGCACCTAAGTTATTGCATACCGTCTTATAACCGCACTTTAACAATGCCGTATTTAAAAGGTTGTTGGTCGTCGTCTTTCCGTTTGTACCGCAGGTAACGATTATTCCCTTTTTTACATTCTTTGAAAGTATCTTAATTATATCAGGGCAGATTTTAAGAGCAATATCTCCCGGGGTGGAAGATGATTTTTTCCCAATCATTCGTCCTGCAACAGCGGACAGCTTAGCCGCCCAAATTGCCAAAATCTTTCGCATTGTAACTCTCCTTTTGTCGTATAGCTTAGCCGTTTGTAAAATATAAATTTTCGCGTAAAAGCGAAATAATTTTTTCATTGCGGTTGGGCTTGGCAACCGTATGGGCTTTGGGCAATTATTCAATAAAATTATTTCGATTTTACAATTTTCCGCCAACATATAATTTATTGCACAAACTAACGCATACCGCCGATCCTCCCGTCACACTGCGTGTGCCACCCTCCTTTACGCAAGGAGGGCTTTACGTAAAGTTATCCGCAATTTAGCGTTTTCACATTTTACAATCGTCTATCGTATAGCTTAATAACGAGTTTATTTTACCACTATAACAGGAAAATTACAACAATTTTTTTGTTAAATAATGTTACAGGCTCTTTAAATAATCCGCAATACAACTTCCTGCCGCCTCAATTCCGTTTAATGCCTCGTTTAAGCTGTTACCGCTTGTCCCTACCTCTATTATCATAGAGGCGTGTGTGGTATGTCCGTTAAACCTCTCTCTTCTAAGGTTAATTTTCCTCATAAGATTGGGGTACTTTTGAGTTATCGCCGTCTGAAAATGTATTGCCGCACATAAATTCTCTCTCCAATCAGGATTGTATAAGCCCTTTTCGTCTGTTCCCACCACAAACATTAGCTGAGCAGATTTTTTTCCGTTTATCTCTGTTAATGTTCGCGCCTTTGTGTTATCATCATAAACTATAGAATCTCTGTGTATGTCAAATACAATCTGTATTGACGGATATCTTTCAAGATATTCTTCAACTGTATTCAAAGAATGTGCATAAGAGCCGTTAAATGATGGTTCGTCGTGCAAAATAGTGTCGTGCAAAACCTCTATTCCCTGCCTATTAAGCACCTCTGCAAGTCTGTTGCCCACAGCCACTACATTCTCATTTGTGTCATTGCTGCGGTCACTTGCCTTTATGTCATATACGTCAGTGTTTTCAAGCGAATAACTCTCGGTGGCGTGAGTGTGTGTTATTAAAATTTTCGGCCCCGATACTGACATATCTATGTCAGGTCTTTGTGACAGCATACTTCCTACATCTATGCTGTAAGATGTTTCGTTTCCTATGGCAACAGGATAGCCGTCTGTGGTTTTCTGTGCCACATTTATATTTTTTATACCCGCTCGGTTTTCTTCGGGTATTGCTTCAACATTATCGGAATTTTGAGAGTTTTCTGTCCCGTCTGCGTATTTATCTGCCCAATCATATTCCTCAGGAATACTGTTTGTTCCCTCCTCTCTTGCAATCATTAGCCTTCCCTTTTGAGAGGCCTCATTGTATATAGGTATGGCCCCCGACAACACTGAATTCGTATTCCCCGCAACACAGCCGAGAAAAATTTTTGAAACAACCCTTCCGCCCTTTTTTATGTATTCTCCAATGCTTACACTTCCATAATCCGCCATACTTAAAACCGCACTGCTGTTCTTTAAAATATTTTCCGTTTTATCATCTTTTGAATTTTCTGCTCTTATCATATTAAACGCAGCCGCCGTGACAGCCACACTTAACGCCGCAATCACGACAGACTTCGCTGTCTTTCTTAAATCCAACACCACCGCTTTATACTTACGCACTTAATTTCATCCTCCGCCTTGTCCAATAATACTAATAATGTATATGCACAAATACGGCAGAAAATTCTATATCACTTATATGTATACCAACACATTGCGATTTATCGCCAGGGTGAAAGTACAAATCCGAACCTGCCAAAAACAATTAATTTAGGCATCTTTCGGCTTGTCGTCTTTGATAGGCGTCAGCCTATCTGCATCCTCCGCA
>CACWIG010000024.1 GCA_902760955.1 uncultured Ruminococcus sp.
CATCTGCAAAAAAGCAAAAAAGGTGCCAAATACACACATTCACGTACACCTGTATCTATTGTCGCGTTATGGGAAACAGACAGTAAGTCCTCTGCAATGAAGCTTGAATATTTTATTAAAAAACTTTCTAAACAGAAAAAAGAAGAATTAATTAAAAACACAGACTTAGTATCAACCAAATATGAAGAAAAACTGTACGGAAACGTATATGAATCAATAAATTATGAAAATTGCTAATATTAAACTTGAAAACAATATTATACTTGCACCTATGGCAGGGGTGACAGACAAAGCATTCCGCCTGACCACAAAGCCCTTCGGTCCTGCACTTATGTATACCGAAATGGTTTCAGGCAAGGGATTATTCTACAAAAGCAAGAAAACAGAAACACTTTTATCGGCAGAAGATGCCGAAAAGCCTTTGGCTGTTCAGATATTCGGACACGAGCCTGACATTCTTGCAAAGATTGCTGTGAGTACCCTGACAAGCGGTGCGTGTATAATTGACATAAATATGGGTTGTCCTGCACCTAAAATAGTGAACAACGGCGACGGCTCCGCTTTGATGAAAAATCCTGAACTTGCAGGAAAGATAATCAAAGCCGTATCTCAAGCCGTTGATGTTCCTGTTACAGTAAAGTTCAGAGCAGGGTGGGATAGCAACAGTATAAATGCAGTTGAATTTGCCAAAATTGTCGAAGAAAGCGGTGCCGCCGCAATAACTGTTCACGGCAGAACAAGAGAACAGTTCTATTCGGGCAACTCCGATATTAATATAATAACCGCAGTTAAATCGGCAGTAAGTATTCCCGTTATAGGTAACGGAGATATAACAGACGGCAAATCGGCAGTAAAAATGCTTACCGAAACACATTGTGACGGAATTATGATTGGCAGAGCCGCCCAGGGAAATCCCTGGATATTCAGAGAGGTTTTGCACTATATCAAAACAAATGAGATTCTTCATCCTCCGTCCATCGACGAACGTCTTGACGTTGCCCTGAAACACTTTGAACTTCTGCTTAAATTCAAAGGCGATAAAAGAGGCGTATTAGAGGGCAGAAAGCATATGTCTTGGTATTTTAAAGGTGTTAAAGGCGGTTCTGTACTAAGAGCAGAGGCGAATAAAGCCGAAACACCTCAACAGATGATTGATATTTTAACATCATTTTGTAAGCATTACAAAAACACGTATAATGTTTGAAAGGATAACAAATTATGAATAATAAAAGAATAGTTATAAAAGTAGGAACATCAACGCTGACCCACGATACAGGTAAAATTAATTTAAAGAGAATTGAAAAACTTGTTCAGGTAATATCAGACCTGATGAATATGGGACACGAGGTTATTCTCGTATCAAGCGGTGCTATCGGTGTCGGTGTCGGCAAATTGGGCTTGACCGAAAAACCGTCATCCACACGTCAAAAGCAAGCATTGGCGGCAATCGGGCAGGCGAGCCTTATGTCTATATACGAAAAATTTTTCAAGGAATACGGATACAACACAGGTCAGGTCCTACTCACAAAATTTGTCCTTGATGATGAAGCAAGATACACAAGTGCCAAAAATGCTTTTAACACTATGCTTGAATATGGAGTTATCCCAATCGTCAACGAAAACGACGTTATCTCATCATACGAAATAGAGTTTGGCGATAACGATACATTATCTGCATATGTATCAACCTTGGTTGATGCGAATTTACTTATCATTATGTCGGATATAGACGGATTTTACAACGGGAACCCCAATGATGCTGACTCACACATTATACCGATTATAGAAGAAATAACAGATGAAATCAGAAATTGTGCAGGCGGCGAAGGTACACGCCGTGGCACAGGCGGTATGATTACAAAGCTAAATGCCGCAGAACTTGTTTGTCCCTGCGGAATAGATATGGTAATCACAAACGGCAACAATCCAAACAATCTGTATAAAATAGTAAATTCAGAGCCTGTCGGCACACTCTTCCGTGCAAGCTCAAAAAAATAAATAAAAAATTGAGGCTGTTAAAAAAGTAATTTTCGGGACGTCGAGGACGCCGTCCCCTACAATATATTTTGTATAATAATTAAAATGATACAAAATGTATGTGGGTGGCGGCTTCTGACAAACCACTATATTTGACTTTTTTAACAGCCTCGTTATTTTATCTTTGACTTATTTAATCGGTGTTTTAGATAATTGCTTGTAAGTCATAATAATAACAACAGTTGATATAATTGCTGTCAATATATCTGATACAGGCATTGAATACAGTACACCATCAAGGGCAAAAACAATCGGTAAGAGCAATGCAAAACCAACGCCAAACACGATTTCACGCACCATTGAAAGCATAGTGGAAGCCGCCGCCTTGCCCATTGCCTGCAAAAAGATAAATGCCGCCTTATTGATACAAGCAAGAGGGAGCATACAAAGGTATACACGGAATGCCTTAACGGCAAACTCGGTATAATAGACGCTCTCATTCTCCGCACCAAATATTCCGATAAGCTGTAACGGGAAAAATTCTACAATAACAAGGGCAACTATGCCGACTATTGCCTCGCAAATAATTAGTCTGGTAAATAGTTTTTTTACTCTATCGTTTAAGCCTGCACCCATATTATAACCCACAATAGGTATACAACCTGCTGACATACCCACGACAATGGAAATGACTATTTGAAAGAACTTCATAACAATACCGACAACCGCCATAGGTATCTGTGCATATTGCTCCTGCCCGAAAATCACATCTATGGCACTGTATTTGCGAATCATATTATTAATTGCAGCCATTGCCGCAACCAATGAAATTTGAGAAAGAAAACTGCAAATACCCAGCAAAAGTGTTCTGCCGATAATATTTTTATCAAGCTTAAAATCATCTTTGCTTAAATTGACAACTTTAGTATGGCAAAGATACCAAATTGTAAGAATTGCCGTCGCAATCTGACCGATTACGGTAGCGACAGCCGCACCCATCATTCCCCATTTAAAAACATAAATAAAAATCGGGTCAAGAATAACATTGATTATCGCACCGCTCACAGTGGAAATCATAGCATATTTAGGGCTCCCGTCTGCACGGATAACAGGGTTCATTGCCTGACCAAACATATAAAAAGGAATACCTAACGTAATCCAAAAGAAATACTCTTGCGAATGATAAAAGGTTTCGTAATTTACAGTTCCGCCGAACATTGCAATAATCTGATTTGAAAACAGAAGGTAAACAAGCATCAGTACAATGCTCGATATAATTGTCATAAAAATAGAATTACCCATACTGTGACTTGCATCTGACGGCTTTTTTTCTCCAAGACAGATAGACACAAAAGCACAGCAACCATCACCTATCATAACAGCAATAGCAAGTGCAATTACCGTCAACGGAAAAACAACAGTATTTGCGGCGTTTCCGTATGAGCCAAGATAGTCCGCATTAGCAATAAAAATTTGGTCAACAATGTTATACAACGCACCGACCAAAAGCGAAATAATACAGGGCACAGCATATTTACCCATTAATTTGCCTACCTTTTCATCAGCAAGATAGGATTGTTTTTTTTCCATTTATTTTACCTCCTTAAAACAGCAAAAAGGTGCAAGTCCAACAAAGCTGGACTTACACCTTTCGGCTACGCACTATTATTTATAATACCACTAATTTTAAAATTTTTCAAAGGTCTTTTTGCACAAAGTTAAAGTGCTGTTTATAAAATTATTTTATTTATTGCATAAGAAAACAGCAGTGCAGTTAAAAAATTTCAAAACGGAGATTTTATTTGCGGTAATATAAATCGGAATATAGCAATCCTTTTGGACTGCTTTCTGCCTTTTGTACAAGATAAGTTTTATTTTGCAATTTACTCTTTTACAACACTGATACGCTCACAAATGTGATTTCCCTTTTCAATTTCATCAACCATAGCAATTGCATAGTCTGCATAGCTTATAACACTTTTGCCATTTGCGTTTGGCGTGAACTCTTCACCCGCCAAAATATATTTGCCTGTTTTTTCTCCGTCTGCCTGAAAATCTGCGGCGGGACTTATATAAGTCCATTTTACATCATTTACACCTCTCAAATAATTGAGTGCAAGCTGATGTACTGCCGCCAGCGGTTTGAAAGCATCAGGAAAGTCCTTGCCGTCTGCAACAGTCCGAGTGCGTTCTTTATTTACATAAAGACTGCCTGCACCACCGACTACAAGAAGTCGTGTGTCTGTTCCTTTTAATAATTCGCAAAGCTTTTTAACTGCGTTCGGAATAACATCTAACGTTTCAGGTGTCCAAGCACCGCAAGCATCTACCACTGCGTCAAATCCCATTAAGTCATCTTTTGTAAGGTCAAATAAATCTTTGATAATAGCTTCCCTTGCCTCAGACTTATTTTCCCCTCTTACAACCGCCGTCACATCAAAACCTCTGTTTATTGCTTCCTTTGTTATAAGCTGTCCTGCTTTACCGTTTGCACATACTACTGCGATTTTCATATTAAATCAATCCTTTCTTTTTGAGGTGTCCCTCATTTATAGTCTTATTATAACGCCGCTTATTTCGCCTGTAAAGTACGTACTTTTTTGTGCTGTAGTTACCGCGAGGTAACCGTCTTGACAAAATACACTTCACGGTATATAATTAAACTATACAGAATAATACGTGTATTAGTTTCAAAAATATACCTATAAAATGGGGGGGGATTTTTTATGACAAAGGAGTTGCCGGCTTGTCCGGTTGAAACAACACTTATGCTTATATCAGATCGCTGGAAGGTACTGATTATCCGTGACCTGTTGGAAGGTACAAAACGCTTTGGAGAACTGAAAAAATTAGTAGGTAATATATCTCAAAAGGTGCTGACCGCAAATCTTCGTTCTATGGAGGAAACAGGACTTTTGACAAGAAAAGTTTATCCCGAAGTTCCGCCAAGGGTTGAATATACATTAACTGAAACGGGTTACAGCTTAAAACCTATCCTGGATGCTATGGGTGAGTGGGGTACGAAATACAAGGAAAAGTCTATATAAATAGTAAGAGCAAGTATTCATAAGTGATTACTTGCTCTCAGTTTATATAATGATTGTCTTTGCCCTTTGACAAATATCTTATTCCCACTCGATTGTAGCGGGAGGTTTGCTTGTGATATCGTATACTATACGATTTACGTGTTTAACTTCATTTACAATTCGGCGGCTGACTTTTTCCAATACTTCGTATGGAATTCTCGCCCATTCGCCTGTCATAAAATCGGTTGTGGTTACCGCTCTTAACGCGATTGTGTAATCGTATGTTCTTCCGTCGCCCATTACTCCGACAGAACGCATATCGGTGATTACTGCAAAATATTGGTTTATTTCTCTGTCAAGGCCTGCATTTGCTATTTCCTCACGGAATATATAGTCTGCGTCTTTGAGAATTTCCAATCTGTCTTTAGTTATAGCACCGATACAACGCACTGCAAGTCCAGGTCCCGGGAAGGGCTGACGCCATACTAAGTGGTGAGGTATGCCAAGCTCTGCGCCTAACTCCCTTACCTCATCCTTAAACAGGTTTCTGAGCGGTTCAATAATCTCTTTAAAATCAACATAATCAGGCAATCCACCTACGTTATGGTGACTCTTTATTACAGAAGCATCACCTGTTCCGCTTTCGATTACATCAGGATAAATTGTTCCCTGAACAAGATAATCAACTGTACCGATTTTCTTCGCTTCTTCTTCAAATACACGGATAAACTCTTCGCCGATTATCTTACGTTTTTTCTCGGGGTCAGTAACGTCTGCCAACTTACCCAAAAATCTGTCCTCACAATTTACACGGATAAGATTTATATCAAACTGCTTGCTGAATATTTCCTCAACTTCGTCGCCTTCGTTCTTTCTCAAAAGGCCGTGGTCTACGAATATACAAGTCAACTGCTTGCCAACAGCCTTGTGAAGTAAAACTGCGGCTACACTGCTGTCAACACCGCCTGACAATGCACACAAAACTTTTTTGTCGCCGATTTTTTCCCTTGCGGAATCAATAAAGTTTTTAGCATAGTCAGCCATAGTCCAATCGCCCTTGAGTCCGCAAATCTCAAAAAGGAAATTTCTAATCATCTTACTTCCGAACGGCGTGTGATTAACTTCAGGATGAAATTGAACACCATAAAAATCTTTCTCAGTATTCTGGAATGCTGCAACAGGACAATTACCTGTGTGTGCAACCACCTCAAAGCCATTTGGAACTTCGATTATTTTATCAGTATGGCTCATCAGACACTCGCTTTCTGTATCTATTCCCTTAAACAATAGGCTTTCACTTAAAGAGACAGGAATAACGCCATATTCACGTGTTGATGCTTTTTCTACTGTTCCACCGAGCATATGGCTCATCAACTGTGCTCCGTAACATATTCCGAGAACAGGAATACCCAACTCAAACACAGCTTTATCTACAATGGGAGACCCTTGGTCGTAAACACTGTTAGGACCACCTGTAAATATAATAGCTTTAGGGTTATATGACTTTATTTCTTCTATGCTTTTAGAATATGGCAAAACAACACAATATACATTAGCCTCACGAACTCTTCTGGCAATTAACTGATTATACTGTCCGCCAAAATCTATAACCACGACTGTTTCATTTTGTATCATCGCAAAAGTCCTTCCGTAAAATTATTCACCCATAAGGCGCTTCATAACCTCTTGATAAGCATCTTCAACTCCGCCCAAATCACGACGAAATCTGTCTTTGTCAAGTTTTTCGTTTGTTTCAACATCCCAAAATCTACAGGTATCAGGTGAAATCTCGTCAGCTAATACGATTGTGCCGTCAGATGTTTTACCAAACTCCAACTTAAAGTCAATTAATTTTATTCCAAGGCCGAGCAAATATTCTTTTAAAATATCGTTTATTTTAAAGGTGTACTCGCTGATTGTATCAATATCCTGCTGGGTTGCAACACCGAGAGCCAATGCGTGATATGTGTTTATCAGAGGATCGCCAAGTGCATCATCCTTATAGCTAAACTCTAAAGTAGGGCAGAGAAGTTCTTTTCCCTCTTCAACGCCGTATCTCTTAGAGAACGAACCTGCGGCAACATTTCTCACGATAACCTCAAGGGGTACAATAGTAACTTTTTTAACAAGTGTTTCTCTGTCAGACACCTGTTCAACGAGGTGTGTAGGGATGCCCTTTTCTTCAAGCATTTTCATAAAATGGTTAGTAACCTTATTATTGATTATACCCTTAGATGTAATAGTCCCCTTCTTTTCGCCATTGAACGCTGTGGCGTCATCCTTATAATCTACAAGTAAAACCTCAGGGTTGTCAGTTTTGAATACCTTTTTTGCTTTTCCTTCATAAAGTTGCTCAAGTTTCTGCACAATAATTACCTCCAATTATATATCATCTTAATATAAAAATTTTTGTTTACTATATTCATTTTAGTATAAACCCATCGAAATTGCAAGGTAAATTTGAATATTACATTAAATTTGTCAATCTGCACAAAACAACAATATAATACAAATTTTTTATAGCATTTAATGACTTAAATTATTACAGCAAAAGGTTCACACCAATTGATGTGAACCTTAAGTCTTATTTGTTATATGTTATTGTTACAACCTTTGTCTCTTCGTCCCAGCCTACTTTTCCGCCAATTGCCTGAACAACATCTCGAATCGGCAAAAGTATTCTTCCGTTATATTCCATAGCGGGACAGGTCAAATAACTAACCTTGCCATCTACCATCATAAACTCAGAGTCAGGCTTTATCAATATTCTGTGTCCGTCAATATCTATGCCTGCATACTCCATATCGTCATACCACTCAATTTCTGCTCCCATAAATTCTAAGACAGAACGAATAGGCACCAATGTTCTAAATCTCTTAGGCTCTGTAATCGGAGATTGGTCAAAATCTATTCTTGTACCATTTACATATACCTTAATTAACTCCTCACAATCTACACCTCTTGCAAGTCCCCAATAATACGCAGGACATTCCTCACTCAGTCTACAATGAAATCTGATAACAGGGTCATCAACAAACGCATCATCATTGATACTCGTAACAGAATTTGGAATAGCAACAGATACGATACTTTCACACTGAGCAAATGCTTTTGAGCCTATTGATTGCACTCCGTCAGGTATGGTTATACCTATCAAAGATTTACACTGATAAAACATTCCATCTGCTATTAATGTTATATCGGACGGCAGTCTTACACCTTTGATACTGCCGCAATAGGCAAAACACATTGCGCCGATTTTCTTGATTGTATCAGGAAGATAAACATATGTTGTATTTGCATTACCGCCGAAGGCACCATCAGCAATCTCTGCCACATTATAGCCTCCAAGTTTTTCGGGCACAATAACTTCACCATCAGCATCATCCACCGCTGTTATAACAGCATTGTTTCCGCTTAAGATATAGGTATATATATCCTCTTTAAATGATTGCCCCTCTGCGTATATAACACAAAAATTTGATAGTAAAAGAACCGTTGCCAGCAATACTGCAAGTATGCGTTTCTTCATAAAATCACTCCTTAAAAATTATAATGCCATAGGCACATTTGTTTTATTGTATCATATTTTTTAAAAAAAATCAAATTCTTTATGATTTTAAAACTATTTTGTACCGATTTACATATATTTTATCATACATTTGACTATGTTTATACAACAATTCAACAAAAATATATCTGTATACATAAAAACTGACCGCTATCAACGAAAGCAGTCAGAGCCAAATATTCTACATTTTTAATTTAAAATTGCTATTCCTATATTCAGATACAGGGCAAAAAGGCACCAAACAAGATAAGGAATAAGCAGATATGCCGCTACATTATTTACCTTGCCAAACCAAATAATATTAAACAGTATCAACACAATCATTACAGCAAGCCAAAGGGCTGAAAAAGTGTACGCACCTAAATTAAAAAATACAATAGACCATATAAAATTAAAGAAAAGCTGTAAGGCATAGAATATATATCCTACTTTTTTCATTTTAACGCTTGCACGTGACACTCTGACAATATACAAAGAAATTCCCATCAAAATATATAGTATTGTCCAAACAATCGGAAATACTGCTGAAGGCGGAGATAACGGCGGCACAGATATACGCTGATATATATCCATATTACCCCTTGTCAAAAAACTCGCCGACAAACCTGTTATCAACGGAGGCAACAAACTTGTCACAAGCTTTCTTAAATTTATTGCACTAAACACAAAAATCACCTCACTGCTATCATATGCAGAAGGTGATTTGTATATTACTGTTTTGTCTATGTCAAAGATTCAACCGCATTACTGATATCTGCAAAAAGAATACCCAAAAAGGCATCCGCATCACCGCCGAGAACCCATTTTTCACCTGACTTTATCATCAAAACATCAACTGTTTTTGTGACCTTTTCGCTTGAACTTTCTGAAATAGCATCTATCATTTTATCAACCATAAGTTTTTTATAGTCATCTGCGGTCATTGACTTTATCTTTACCTGATATTCTTTGCTGTCAACAAGCTCCATCACATCTTCTATATACTTTTCGATTATCTTGGAGTAGTCAAGCGTTATTATATCCACATTTATAACCATAGCGTTTTCGCCTGCGTCTTTGATAGAATTTACTTTATAGTCCATACTCTTTAATGTGGACAAAACAGCCTCTTGATATTCCTCACCGCTTGCTTCATCAACATAAGCCGTAACCGCACTGAAGCTGTAATACTTGTTAATCTCTTCTCTGTTGCATTCTTTAAAGGCGTTCATCATACCTTCAAAAGACTCTTTTGCATCATTCTTCGACATAAAAGAACACCCTGCACCGACAGCACACAGACAAGCAATGATAAATATTGCAATTATTCTGTTTAAATACCTCATAACAACAAACTCCCATCTAACCTATATCATTACAACGCATAACTATCAGTATGCCGTTTCTAAATGAAACTTCTGCAACATCGCTGTCTGCGAACTCATTACTTGACGCTTGTGCCTGGCAAAAATCCAAAGACATATTATCCGCCTCATATTTAAGACCTTTAACGGAAAATCCCTCTACAACTCCGCCGTACGGAAAAAAAGACACATATTTTTTATCGTTCTTTTTTATTTTAAAGGGCTTATCCTCCATCCAAATCTCGTTGTTTTTATCTAACAACCTGATTTTAACACCTCTTTTAAGACCGTATGCCAACAGACAATAATTTGAATACTCGTGGTCAAGTCTGCCGCCCAATCCGCCATATATATCTATTTCACAGCAACCTGTTTCAGCAGCATAATCAATGCATCTGTTCGTGTCGGTATAATCCTTTTCCTGCGGACATTTGATAACGTCAATCCCGACAGGATAATCCTTTTTCCACGAGTCATTATCACCAATAAAAATATCAGGTGTAATACCGAGGTTTACAGTATGTCTGTAACCGCCGTCAGCCGCAATGACAAGTGAATTTTCAATCTCCGTTAATTCTATATATGAGTAATCCTCAATTACTCCCCCTGCGAAAATTATAGCTTTCATCTCTTTGTATACGCATCACTCGCCAAACGGCGCAACTCACTGACAACAGCATTGGTATCACTTGCATTAAACACAGCAGAACCTGCCACAAATATGTTTGCTCCGCAAGATGCCGCGTGAGATACGGTCTTTAAACTTATTCCGCCGTCAACCTGAATATCAAGATGCTTATACTCATTATGAGCAATGCTTGCGGCCGACTTGATTTTATCCTCCATATCAGCCATATATGACTGTCCGCCAAAACCAGGCTCTACTGTCATAATAAGCAACATATCAAATACATCAAGAACATCTTTGACTTCTTCAACGGAGGTTTTCGGCTTAATCGAAACTCCTGCCTTTATGTTTTTGCTGTGAAGATAATCGGCAATTTCACGGAGTTTATATGTGCTTTTGACTGCCTCTGTATGAACAGTAATCAAGTCCGCTCCTGCGTCTATAAAGTCATCAATATATTTCTGAGGTTCAGAAATCATCAGATGTACGTCAAAAAACATATTGCTAAGTGGTCTTAACGCCTTTACAACCTGAGCCGAATAACTCAAATTAGGAACAAAGTGTCCATCCATAATATCAAGATGAAGCCACTCTGCGCCTGCCTTCTCGACTCTGCATACCTCTTCACCGAGCTTTGCCGCATCAGCCGCTAAAAGTGATGGTGCAATCTTTATATCTCTCATTTTGTATAAACTCCCTTGCAATTTACCGCTTATTTTTAAGTTCCTCTATCAGTTTTAGATAACTATTATGCCTTGAAGGTTCTATCTCGCCGTTTTCAAGTGCTTTTAGGACAGCACACCCGGGCTCGACCGTATGGTTGCAATCAAGAAAACGACACTTGCCCATATATTGCTCAAATTCAATAAATAAGCTTGCACAATTTTCAGGATTTAAAAGTGACATATCAAGATTACCAAAACCAGGGGTATCTATTATATATGTCAATTCATCAATCTTAACAAGCTCACTATGTCTTGTTGTGTGTCTGCCTCGCTCAACCCTTTTGCTCACTTCGCCTGTTTCAAATTGGTCAAGTCCTGTTATTCTGTTTAAAATACTTGACTTACCGACACCTGAATTACCTGCAAAAACCGTAACATTTTTCTTTAAATATTCTCTCAAGATGTCAATATTTTCATCATTTTTGGCACTCATAGAAATAACTGTATAGCCTGCGTTTTTGTATATGGCACATATCTCATCTGCATTTTCTATATCGGTCTTGTTTACACAAATCAAAGCATTTGCGTCTGCAAGTTTTGCTGATGCTAAAACCTTATCAGTTAAATAAAGATTAGGCTTAGGATTGGCGGCCGCTAAAACGACCGCCATTTGAGTTACATTTGCCACAGGTGGTCTGAGTAAGACATTTTTGCGTGGTAATATCTTTTCAACAGTACCCTTACCGCTTTCAATATCAGTTGATATCAGAACTTTATCACCAACAAGAGGCTTTATATTATCATTCCTGAAACTCCCTCTTGCCCGACATTCAAAATATCCTTTCTCAGAATCAACGTACCAAAAACCGCTTATTCCTTTAACAATTATTCCTGAAATATAATCTTCTTTGCTCTCCGGCATTATAGTTCCCTTTTCTTATTTTTTTACCCTTCGTCAATTGATAATCAGTTACTTGGCTTAAGCGAATTACCTGATGTCTCTCCGCTGCTTGTATTACTGTCTGTTCCGCTACTTGTTCCGCTACTGCTTTCACTGCCCGAATTTGTCTGTGACGAATTACTACCCGTTGTATTACTTCCCGTACCATTACTGCTTGTGGTATTGTCAGTATTTGAATTTGTATTATTATTCGTATTACTATTTGTGTTAGAATTATTGTTTGAGGTTGCACCGCTTGGCCTTGATATCTTATCTTCGCTTGATTTATTTTCCTCATCATCAGTCTTCTTTGCATCGCCTGTGCTGACATATAGCGTAATGAGTGCTCCCTCTGAAACAGATGTTCCGCTTGCTGGCATTTGACTTATAACAACTCCCTTTTCAACAGAGCTGCTCTCCTGCTCAACAACATTTACCTTAAATCCGCTTTCTTCAATTCTCTTCTTTGCGTCGTCAGACTTCATATTGGAATAGTCTTCAACTGTTTTGTTCTGGCTACCTGCACTGACAACAACATTAATAATAATGTCTGACTTTTTGGTTACGCTGTTTCCTGCAGGCGGATCCTGTTCAAGAATAGTACCTGCTTCCTTATCGCTTGCTCTCTCGCTCTTCTTTACTATGCTGAAGCCTTCGCTCTTGTACTTCTTTTGAGCATCAGTAAGCTTCATATCAATAACATTAGGAACATCCACCTTCTCAGCACCTGTAAACAGGCTTGTTATACTGCCTCCCGATAAGGCACTAAACGTAAATCCAAGTCCTGCAATAACAAGTATTGCCGCCAGAACTGCCGCAATGGTAATTCTGCGTTCCTTCTTTTTCTGTGCTTTTATTGCTTGTTTTCTGTCTAAGTTTCTCAGTCTTCTCTCCTCCATTTCTTTATCCATTTTCTCTGCATACTCTTTATATTCTTGACTCTCTGTCCGACGACTTCTTTCATAATTTTCAATTTCATCATCGCCTATTGCACTGCGTTTACGAGTGGCTTCCATATCCACATCCTCTACAGGCTTAACATTCAGTTTAGCATTCGGGTTTGCTATTACCTTTCTTAAATCCGCCAAAAAGTCTTCAGCACTTGCATATCTCAGATTTTGTTCTTTATTCATCGCCTTCATAACAATATATTCCATAGGCTCAGGAATATCACTGTTCAATATTCGCGGAAGTATTGGCTTTTCCTGAATATGCTTTATGGCGATTGCAACTGCTGTGCTGTCATTAAACGGAAGTCTGCCCGTCAACATTTCGTACAAAACCACACCCAAAGAATAAATATCCGTTTTTTCGTTTGTGTATCCACCCCTTGCCTGTTCAGGTGAGAGATAATGAACAGTACCTATTGTAGAGCTTGAATTTGTGGTAGTAGCCTGTGAAGTTGCCCTTGCAATACCAAAATCGGTCACCTTTAAAACATTATCAGCTGTCATAATTATGTTCTGAGGTTTAATATCTCTGTGTATAACAGACTGCTTATGTGCGGCATCCAAACCCTCACATATTTGAGCCGCAAACTCTGCCGCTTCTTGCCAGGACAAATTATGTTTTTTCTCAATATACTCTTTTAAAGTGATGCCCTCTATATATTCCATAACAATGTAGTAAAGACCATTTTCAAATCCTACATCATAAATTGATACAACGTGAGGGTTACTTATTCTGGCAGCCGCCTGAGCCTCAGTATTGAATCTATGAACAAACTCCTTATCATCGCTGAGTTCCTCTTTAAGTACCTTTATGGCTACAAAACGATTTAAGAAGTGGTCCTGTGCCTTATACACATTTGCCATACCGCCCTTGCCGATTTCTTCGATAATATCATAGCGACCCGCAAGCATTTTTCCAACTAAATCCATATATTTTACCTCCTATTAAAACCGAATACATATTACAGTAATATTATCAATACCGCCGTTTTCCTTCGCCGTATCGACAAGCCTGCGAACCGTATCCTCTGAATTTTCTTCCATTTTAACTATATCATATATCTCATTATCATTAAGCATATTACTAAGCCCGTCACTGCACATAATAAGCACATCACCCTCTGCAAAGTCGTACTCAAAAACGTCAGCAACAACGCTTTTGTCAGTACCTACCGCTCTGGTAATAATGTTTTTCTGCGGATGCATACGCGCTTCCTCCTGAGTAATCATACCACTCATTAAAAGCTCCGCAACAACGGAATGGTCTTTGGTAATCTGAACAATCTCTTCACCTCTTACAGCATATGCTCTGCTGTCACCGACATTTGCGATATATGCCGCACCGTCTGAAATAAACGTGACTACAATCGTTGTTCCCATTCCTCTGTGAATTTCATTTTCACAAGACATTGTATAAATCTTTTGATTTGCATTACAAATTGCTTCATCAATTTTGCCGGGTATGCCTGCATCCTCCTCTGCGATAAGTTTTTGCATTTCCTCAGCAACAAACTTCACCGCATTCTGGCTGGCGACCTCTCCTGCATTGTGTCCTCCCATACCGTCTGCAAGGACGCAAAAACCTCGGTTTGAATTTTTAAAGCCGTGTATGCAAAAGCAATCCTCATTGAGTTCTCTTACGCATCCAACGTCACTCAAACCAAATGTATCCATTAAGCATTACACCTCCTATTTACACCTATTGAGCATTGCGGTTAGCCCTTAGCTGACCGCAAGCGGCACTGATGTCCGCTCCCATTTCACGTCTGACAGTTGCTGATATTCCGCCATTTTCAAGAACGGCTCTGAATTTTTCAACAGCATTTCTGTCAGACGCCGAAAACCCGCTCTCTTTAACCTCATTTACGGGTATCAGATTTACGTGGCATAACATTCCTTTAATCAGCTTTAAAAGCTCTCTTGCCTCTGCCTCGTTATCGTTTACCCCTCTGATAAGTGTATATTCAAAAGATATTCTTCTTCCTGTTTGTTCAATGTAATATCTGCACGCCTTTAACAATTTTTCAATATTATATTTTTTGTTTACAGGCATAATTGCCGACCTTTTTTCATCATTAGGTGCGTGCAACGATATCGACAATGTAATCTGCATTTTTCTGTGGGCAAGCTCATAAATTTTGTCAACCAAACCGCAGGTTGATAATGTAATATGTCTGTGACCGATATTAAGTCCCAAAGGATTGTTTACGTTCTCCAAAAAACGCATAACATTGTCAAAGTTGTCAAGAGGCTCACCCATTCCCATCATAACAATGTTTGATATTCTCTGTCCCAAATCTTTTTGAACCGTCATAACCTGACCGATAATCTCACCTGCTGTCAGACTTCGGACTCTGCCACCGACGGTCGATGCACAAAAGGCACATCCCATTGCACAGCCAACCTGTGACGATACGCATATGGTATATCCGTGATGATATTTCATAAGCACCGATTCCACAAAATTGCCATCATCTAATTGTAACAGATAACGCCTGGTTTCGTCAATACGTGAAACAAATTTTTGTTCGATTTTTAAGTTATTTACCGAATATTTTTCATCAAGCTTCTCAATAAGTCTTTTAGGAATATTCGTCATTTCTTCATAGGACTCCGCTCCGTCATACAGCCACTTAAAAATTTGTTTGGCACGAAACCGTTGCTCCCCCATATCCGAAATTATTTTCTCCAATTCAGATAGGGTAAAGTCCTTTAAATTTGTTTTTATCATATATTTACTTCTTTCTCACCATTCTGCAAATGTAAAAGCCGCTGCCTTCTGTATCGCTTGCAAGATACAAGTTTTCAAAATTCTTTTCAAAATCTTTATGCTCTTCCAAAAAGCGACTTACTATATCCTCGTTTTCCTCCCTAAGTATTGTGCAGGTGGAATACACAAGGGTACCACCCACTTTTACATATTTCGCCGCAGAATTTAATATCTTTGCCTGAATTTGCGTCAGGGCAATTATATCCTCTTCACACCTGTTATATTTTATATCAGGCTTACGGTGTATAACACCTATCCCCGAACAAGGAACATCTGCCAAAACTCTGTCCGCCGACTCTTTATATTCATCAAGTGTGTTTTCCGAATTATGACATATAGCCTCAACACAGCTTATTCCCAGCCTCTCTGCCGTTTTTTGTATAAGGCTTATCTTATGCTTATGTATATCAAAGGCAACTACTCTCCCTTGATTTTCCATAAGCTCTGCAATATGTGTTGTCTTACCTCCAGGGGCGGAACACACGTCAATTATCGTTTCGTTGGGTTTCGGTTCAAGAACAAGTGCTGTCCTCTGGGAATTTATATTCTGCAAGGTATAATATCCGTTTTTATAAAGCTCTGACCCATACACATCTATGGCA
The DNA here is from genome assembly GCA_902760955.1 of uncultured Ruminococcus sp. Taxonomy (GTDB): domain Bacteria; phylum Bacillota; class Clostridia; order Monoglobales; family Monoglobaceae; genus UMGS1820. Next base: position 16,473 of record CACWIG010000024.1, read on the forward strand.
CCGATTATACGCAAGCATTGTGATACATCAGTTTTCTCCGCTATTATATTTTCAGACGTCAATCTGTCCGCTAAGTCATCAGCTGTAATCTTCAAGCTGTTTGCCCTGATAAACGTAGGATGCGGTTTTAAACTGTCACTTAAAATTTCCTCACATTTTTCTCTGCCGAACTGATTAAAAATCTTTTCGACAAGCCACAGAGGACAGGAATATTTAACCGACATAACCTGGCAAATCTCTCCCTCAGGCTTTGGCAGATTATCAATATTTCTTGCAATATTACGCAAAATGCCGTTTACAAAGCCCTTTGCATTTCTTGCCTTTTTTTTCGCAATTTTAACTGCCTCATTACACGCGGCAGACACGGGAATTTTATCCATAAACAAAATCTGATATGTCCCTGTACGCAAAATCTGCAAAACATACGGACTTATCTTTTTCAACTTTAGTTTGGAAAAAGACTGAATAATAAAATCAATATAGATTTTGTTTCTTAATACACCAAGCAGAGCCTCATTCACAAAGGCTCTGTCCCTCGGCTCAAAATTCTTCCCCGTATCAAGTACAGCCTTTGTGGAATATTCACCGTTTTTTTCTATATTAAAAAGTGCATCAGATACCGCTTGCCTTGGACTAATGCTCAAACTAATCTCTCCTTCTGTTGCCGAAAATCAGAATTATTCTCAGCAAACTCATTATAGCGCTAAACGCCGCCGCAACATAGGTAAGCGCCGCTGCATTTAACACCTTTTTAGCCCCTGCTGTTTCATCAGCCGTCAGCAAATTCTGTCCCTCAAGAGTCTTTATGGCTCTGCTGCTGGCGTTAAACTCAACAGGCAATGTTATCAGTTGAAACAGAACAGTTGCAGAGAACAATATTATTCCCAAATCAACAAGTGTATAGGAAAGAAACAATCCAAGTATAAGAATAGGCATTGACAGCATATTGCAAATATTAACAGCAGGCACAATGGCATTTCTTATTTTTATAGCCGTATATCCTGTGGCGTGCTGAACAGCGTGACCTACCTCGTGTGCCGCAACACCTATTGCACCCACAGATGTACTGTCATATGTGGTCTCCGACAATCTGACAACATTTGTCCTTGGGTCAAAGTGGTCGGTAAGATTTCCGTTTACACGTTCAATCTTTACAGAATACAGGCCATTCATATCAAGGATACGCCTTGCCACATCTGCGCCTGTGTAACCAAAACGATTACCCACTTTTGAATATTTCTTAAAAGTGCCATTCACATTTGCCTGTGCCCACATTGACAATATCATAGCAGGAATAAGCAAAATCCAAGTCCAATCAAAATAAAAATACGGAAACATATTAAATTCCTCCTTGTAATAAACCTATTTAAGCTTTATGTTCTCGTCCAATGTATGTCCGTTCAAGTAGCTGGAAACGCTCATACGTTTGCCACCCTTAAACTGAATTTCATCGACACATATATAACTTCCGTCACCGCAGGCAACCTCTATACAGGTTGGCTTTACTGTTATACTGCCCGCTTCTAACTTGGTATCTCCGCCGTAATATGCGTGAATTATTTTAAGGGTTTCGTCACCATACTGCGTATAACTCATAGGATACGGATTCATACCTCTGATTAAATTGAGCACCTCAAATGCAGACTTTTGCCAATCAATATGCCCTGTTTCTCTTGAAATCATAGGTGCATAGTTTGAAAGCTCATCATTTTGCTTTTCACGGGGTGCTGTGCCGTCTGCTATCGCCTTAATGGTGTTGGCAAGAACCTCCGCTCCCATAACCGAGAGTCTGTCGTGAAGTTCACCATAGGTTTCTTCCTTGCCGATTTCCGTTTCCAGCTTATAAATCATATCGCCTGTATCAAGACCTTTTTCCATATACATAGTTGTAACACCCGTCTTATCCTCGCCGTCAATAACACTCCACTGTATCGGTGCCGCACCTCTGTACTTTGGCAATAGCGATGCGTGAACATTCACACAGCCATACTTTGGAAAATTCAAAATATATTCAGGCAAAATCTTGCCGTATGCCACCACTATAATGATGTCAGGCTGTAAGTTTTCAAGTACAGGCAAAAGTGCTTTGTCCCTAAGACTTTCGGGCTGATAGACGGAAATATTATTTTCCTCTGCACATACCTTGACAGGCGGAGGTGTCATTTTATGACCTCTGCCCTTTGGTTTGTCGGGCTGAGTTACCGCTCCGCATACGTCGTAATTATTTTCTATAAGTGTTTTAAGGCACGGAACAGCAAAGTCCGGCGTGCCCATAAATAATACCCTCATATTAATCTCCAATCAATACAATTATACATAATATATTTTACATCATATCTAAATATTTATCAAGTATTATTTATAAATGTTTACAAATTCGTAATCTGTAGTTGTCAAACATATGTTACATTTACACTCAAAAAAGTGATAACATAGTTTTGCTTAAATCCCATAACTGCTTTTAAACTTAAATCGGATTG
>CACWIG010000025.1 GCA_902760955.1 uncultured Ruminococcus sp.
TGAAAGTACAAATCCGAACCTGCCAAAAACAATTAATTTAGGCATCTTTCGGCTTGTCGTCTTTGATAGGCGTCAGCCTATCTGCATCCTCCGCACCAAGATCTGCTCAAAATCACTATGTTTTTGGTCGGAGAATTTTGAAAGAGGAAATTTTTGGTTTATCAAGGCAAAAGCGGAGGTAATCCTGACGGATTGCCGAGCATTTTAACGCAGATAAAACGTAAATTTACCTTTCAAAATCACGGTTCGGATTTATACTATCACCCTATGTGTTGGTATACATATATTTTTCACTACATATGATGACAGGTTCTTATTGCGTTTTTCATTGCTTTTTTCGCATATTTCATAGTGCGTTTGTCAAACATAGCAATACCCATACCTATTACCGCACCTGCAAATAAGCCTGTGGAAAATTTACTCATATCTATTACCTCCTGTATGTTTTATTCAATATTATTGTTTGCATTGACGCTATAAAAATTCAACAAGTTTTGTAACAATTTTTAACAAATTTAAGCTAAAATAACCTTGACGTAATGCGTGTTTTGGTGTATTATTCTATTATTAACCGTATTCTATCTATGATATGGCTATATCTACTTTATCGAAAGGATGTTTTCAATGGCAAATGTAGTCCCTTTTCGCGGTGTAAGATACAATCCAGAAAAGTTTAAAAATCTTAACGACGTTACTGCACCGCCTTACGATATAATTCCAAAGGAAGGTCAGCAGGAACTATATAACAAGAATGAAAATAACATTATCCGTATAGACTATGGTATGGAATTTGATACAGATACAGAAGACAACAATCGCTATACACGCAGTGGTGATTTTCTTAACAAGTGGTTAGAGGAACAGGTGTTGATAAAAGAAGACAGCCCTGCTTTCTATATTTATGAGCAAATTTTTTCATTAGATGACGGTAAGCCCGTTCACTCTCTTAAGGGTATAATCTCTTTGGTTGAACTGCGTGAATTTGCCGACAATGTTATTCTGCCTCACGAATATACAATATCAAAGGCAAAGACCGATCGTCTTAATCTTATGCGTGCAACCAAGGCAAACACAAGCCCTATATATTCGCTCTATCTTGACGATGAAGAGTCAATTGCCAAACTTATTGAGGAAAACAGCGAACTTGACCCCGATATCTCATTTAACAGCACCGAGGGCGTTAAGCAGAATATATGGATTATAAAGGACCCTGGTGTTCTTTCCAAAATTACAGCACTCTTTAATACCAAGCAATTATTTATTGCAGACGGGCATCACAGATACGAAACAGCCCTCAATTACAGACGCGAGCGTCACGAGGCTGACGGCACACCTATTGGTTCTGCCGACTATGACTATATAATGATGATGCTGGTATCAATGACTAACAGCGGATTGTTCGTCTTTCCTACGCACAGATTGGTCCGCGATATCGAACGCTTTGACGAAACACTGATTGTGGGCTTTTTAACTGAAGAATTTTCCGCATCTAAGATTTACTTTACCGAAGGCGATTACGCAAGCATCATAACCGAAAGACTTGCTAAAACCGTTGACGAAAAACTCATTGGTATGTATACGGGCGGAAATTATTACTATCTGTTAAAGTTAAAGGACTTTGACTCAATAGATAAAGAAATAACAGATAAATCAGATGCATACAAGCATCTTGATGTTACTGTTTTACATAAGCTGATTCTCGAAAAGCATCTTGGCATTGACGAAGAAAATATGAGAAATCAGAAAAACCTGTTCTATGTCAGGGAAGGCTCTGATGCTATCAAGGCTGTTCAGAACGGCGAAGCTCAATGTGCTTTCCTTATTAATCCTACAAAGGTATCTGAAATTCGCGAGATTGCTCTTGCAAACGAAAAGATGCCTCAGAAATCAACTTATTTCTGGCCAAAACTTATCACAGGTATTGTACTTAATAGGTTTGAGGATTAATCAGCTAAAGAACACTACCGTAAACGAAAGGAACTGATACAGATGAAAATTGCAATAATGGGGTTTGGCGTTGTCGGCAGCGGTATCGGCGAGATAATCTCCACCTCTGAAGACTCTCTTGAGAAAAAATGTGGCGAAGCTATTGAAATCGTCAAAATTCTTGATTTAAGAGATTTTCCCGACAGCAAATTTGATTGCTTTACAAAGGACTTTAACGACATTTTAAATGACCCTGAAATTGAGCTTGTGGCAGAGGTTATGGGTGGGACAAAGCCTGCCTACGATTTTACAAAACAGCTTTTGCTGGCAGGCAAAAATGTTGTTACCTCTAATAAGGAATTAGTTGCCAAGCACGGAACAGAGCTTTTGCAAATCGCAAAGGACAAAAATGTGAACTATCTCTTTGAGGCAAGCGTTGGCGGAGGTATTCCTATTATCAGACCGCTTTACTCAAGCCTTGTATCAAATGAATTAACTAATGTTATTGGTATTTTAAACGGAACAACAAACTATATCCTGACCAAAATGATAAAAGAGGGCGAAACTTTTGAAGATGCCCTGAAGGGTGCGCAGGATAACGGCTATGCCGAAAAAGACCCGACCGCTGATGTTGAGGGCTTTGACACCTGCAGAAAGATAGCCATACTTGCATCTTTGGCATTTGGCAAATATGTAAACAGCGAGGATATTCAGACCGAAGGTATAACCAAAATCAAGCTTGAGGACGTTGCTTACGCAAATGAGTTCGGCGGTGTAATAAAACTTGTAGGTATGGCAGAAAAAACCGAAAATGGCGTTTATGCAGGTGTGTGTCCTTTAATTCTTAAAAAAGACCATCCGCTTAGCGGTATTGACGATGTCTTTAACGGCATTTTAGTTCGAGGCGAAGGTTTAGGTGACGTTATGTTCTATGGCAGAGGTGCAGGTTCATTGCCGACAGCAAGTGCTGTTGTTTCTGACATTGTTGAAATAACAAAGAACAAAGGAAGTCACATTGAATTAGGTTGGGTTAAAGGTGATGACGGCTACCTTAAACCTCTTGGAAATCAGTCATTCAGATTTTATATTCGCCTTAAAGGTAATGCAAACAGTGCAGACTTCTGCCGTGAGGGCTTTAATGTAATAACTCTTGACGGCGAAAAGTATGCTGATGAATTCGCTATCTTTACTCCTGCAATGACTATGGCTGAGTTAGAGGAATTTAAGGCATCAGAGCTTTCTGACTATACTATTCTCGGTTGTATTCGTCTTGCAAATGAGTAAATTCAATAAAACGGAGGGAAACATATGGCACTTATAGTACAAAAATTCGGCGGCAGCTCTGTCGCTGATGCTGACAGAGTTAATAATGTCGCAAACAGAGTTGTAGAAACAGCAAGAAACGGCAATCACGTTGTAGTTGTTGTTTCGGCACAGGGCGACACTACTGACGATTTAATCGAAAAGGCTGTTGAAATTAATTCAAACGCGTCCAAAAGAGAGATGGATATGCTTCTTTCAAGCGGTGAACAGATTTCTATTGCACTTCTCGCTATGGCAATTGAGAAGCTTCATCATCCTGTAATATCTCTCACAGGATGGCAGGCAGGCTTTAAAACAAATGCTGAATACAGCAATTCAAGAATAAGCAAAATCGATACCGAAAGAATTAAATCTGAGCTTGACAGAAACAACATTGTTGTCGTTGCAGGCTTCCAGGGTCTTAATAAATATGACGATATTACTACGCTCGGCAGAGGCGGCAGTGATACCTCGGCCGTTGCATTAGCCGCAGCTCTTAACGCTGACAAATGCGAAATTTATACGGACGTTGACGGTGTTTATACCGCTGACCCACGTATTGCTCCCAACGCAAGAAAGCTCAATGAAATCACATATGACGAGATGCTTGAGCTCGCAAGCTTAGGTGCAAATGTTCTTCATAACCGCTCAGTTGAGATGGCGAAGAAATACAATGTTAAGCTTGAAGTAAAATCAAGTTTTGAAAAAGTCGACGGAACAGTTGTTAAGGAGGTTGCTGATATGGAAAAAATGTTAATTAGGGGTGTTACCCGTGATAATGATGTTGCAAGAATAGCTGTAATCGGAGTTGAAAATACTCCCGGAATTGCATTTAAAATATTCTCTGCTTTGGCAAAGGAAAATATAAATGTTGATATGATTTTACAATCTGTTGGCAGAAACGGAAATAAAGATATCGCCTTTACTGTTACAAAAAATCATATGGAAAAAACACTTGAAATTTTAAATGACCTTAAAAGTGTATTGTCTTATAACGAAGTCACTTGCCGTGACGATTTAAGCAAGGTTTCAATTGTCGGTGCAGGTATGGCAAACAACCCTGGTGTTGCATCAAAAATGTTTGAAGCATTGTTTGAGTCAGATATAAACATTCATATGATTGCTACATCTGAAATCAAAGTATCTGTTCTTATTAAGGTTGATAACGCAGAACGTGCCGTTCAGGTTATCCACGATAAGTTTAATCTGTAATACGAATAAAGATGTGCGTACAAAGGCTGGATATTGCCACAATTTGTGCAACAAAATAAAAATATGTGTGATGGAGTAAATATTTCGATACGAGATTTTTTTGCGTCAAATTTGTTTGATAATTTGGAGCAAGAAATTAAATAGACCAGGTGTATTTTAAAAATAATTTGTAGGGCAGGGGCTTGCTCCTGCCGAAAACCAATTAACCCAATATGGTAATGTCGCAAAAGAACAAATAGAATTATTGGAAAAACGATATAGCGGAATTAAAATTGATAAATATGTGATAATGCCTAATCATATACACATTTTAATTTCTTGCGAAATGACGGCAGGAGCAAGCCCCTGCCCTACAACATCCGATATAATATGTGCATTTAAGTCCATAACAACAAGATTATGCAAAAAACAAGGGTTAAATGAAAAACATTTATTTCAGTCATCATTCTATGACCACATTATCCGCGGCGAAAAAGATTATCAGAAAATATGGGAGTATATAGATACAAATGTGATAAGATGGAATAAAGATTGCTATTTTAATGATTAAAAACGGGACAATGTGGGCATCGTCCCCTACAATATGCAAGTGAACCATTTGCAAGAGATACATAAAAGGGCAGAAACGAAAATATATCGTTTCTGCCCTTTTAATTAATATTCTTTAGAATTTATTTAGGGTTTACAATGTCACGCCAACCGAGGTCGCCTCTCTCAATACCCATAATCAACACCTCTGCCGTAGCAACATTTGTTGCAAGAGGAATGTTATGCACATCACAAAGTCTGAAAAGTGCGCTAACGTCAGGCTCGTGTGCTTGTGCCGTAAGCGGATCTCTGAAAAACAAAACAGCATCAATCTCATTATATGCAATTCTTGCACCAATCTGCTGGTCGCCGCCTTCAGGTCCGGGTAAGAACTTGCTTATAGGCAGACCCGTAGCCTCTTCCACCAAGCTACCTGTTGTACCTGTGGCAAAAAGCTTATGCTGCTTTAATATTCCGCTATATGCAATACAAAAATCAACCATAAGTTCTTTCTTTTTATTATGTGCTATTAATGCAATATTCATATGCTATCCACCCTATCTGATAATATAAATAAAGTTTAAACAAACGCCTCTTTCCAAATTTTTTCATAGTACATTTATATATTAACATAAAATTTAACAAAAGTCAAAAGATTTTTATTATAATTTTTGATTTTTTTACTAAAAAACAATTGATGCAAGAAAAAAGCCTTGCATCAACCGCTTATATATTTATAAAGTTCCCTCTCCGCTTGGGTCATTTCCGTCAATATCCTCTGAATTTTTCTTAGGCATAACGGCATCTCTTTGGTCATTTGAAGAATTATTTTGCTTGTTTGACTCCTGCTGTTTTTTGCTGTCTGTGCTGTTTTCCTTAGTCTCAGAGCTGTTAACCTCGGCAGGCGGCAATGATTTTTCATCGCCATCATCACCATTTTCAGATAATGAAGTCTTAAATTTTCCGTCTTTTATCTGCATATACGCGTCAAATATTTTACGTGCAACTCCTGCCGCATATCCGCTCTTTGCTCCGTGCTCAATTATTACCGCAACAACAATTTCGGGGTCTTCATATGGAGCAAAGCCAACAAACAGAACATTATCCGCTCCGCCCGGGACCTCTGCCGTACCTGTCTTACCTGCCGCCTTATATGTGCTTGTTGCAAAAGCCGCACTTGCAGTGCCGACAGTTACAACCTGACGCATACCATTGATAACAGCATTATATGTTTCATCCGATATAGTGTTGTCCGATAAAACTTCAGGCTCCTTCTTCATAACGACTTCGCCTGTGTCATAGTTTACAACCTCATCCACAAGATGCAGAGAATATCTTTTACCTTTGTTTAAAATGGTGCATACATACGACGCAAGCTGTGCAGGAGTGAACAAATTATCCGATTGCCCAATCGCCATCTGCAAAACATCACCCGGGTACCATACTCCCCCTGCTTTTTCTCTCTCCTCAGGACCTGCTAAAATTCCTGTACTCTCTTGAAGTTCTATTCCCGTAGGTTCTCCCAAGCCGAATTTTTCAGCATAATCCCTTAAAGTATCTACTCCCATTCTTCTGCCTATATCATAGAAGAAGTAGTTACACGATACTCCGATAGCCTCTGAAACATTTATTGTTCCGTGAGTTGCACCTGTTGACGAATACACCAAACAGGTTGGCTGATATGACGGATAATAGGTGTACTTTCCCAAGTCAGCAATATACGTATTAGGAGTAATTTCACCGCTTTCAAGTGCGGCGATAGCCGTCATTGGCTTGAACGTGGACCCGGGTGAGTACGTTCCGTTTAAAACGCGATTTATCAAAGGCTTTGACTTCGACTTGAGTAACTTATCATAATTATCATTAAATGTTGACAAGTCATAAGTTGGATACGAAGCCATTGCAAGCACCCCGCCTGTTTTAGGGTCAACCGCTATCACCGCACCTGCTCCGCCCGAACCATAAGCCTCCATAATTCCCTCTTTCAAAGCACTTTCGGCAACAGCCTGCAAATCAACATCAAGTGTCAACTTTGCATAATTGCCCGGTTCAGGCTCCCGACTTTGAAGAATTTGTGTTACTCCGCCGCCTCGGCTCATTTCTACGCTCTTGTAACCATCTTTACCCTTGAGATAACTCTCCAATACCTTCTCAAGTCCATCTTTACCAATGGTGTCATTCATTCCATAGCCTTTGTCCTTCATTTCGGCATATTCTTCCGCGTAAATCTTGCCTGTTCTGCCAAGAATATGTGATGCCATTGTCCCGTGGGAAAAAATTCTTATAGGCTCTATCACAACTTCAACCCCTGGGAAGTCCATAAATCTTTCTTTTAACGGCTGAACCGCATATTCATCAATATCTCTTGCAAGAATATATGGATTTTTCTCGCTAAACCCATTCTTTTCCATCGCATATCTCACAGCAGAAATTACAAGTGCCTCATTCTCATTATACTCGCCTGAGATATCATATTTTGATTTGTAGAATGAAAATATCTCCTCTGCTGACGTATAATCTGTCAGCTTGTTCTTCTTTTTCCAATCTGACAAATTCTGTTCAGCCTGCTTTTTCTCTTCCTCAATTTCTTCCTTTGTTTTTTCGGTTGTCTCCTCTGTTGCTTCCTCCGACTCCTCTTTGAGTTTTTTCATCTTTGCGACAGTATAGTCATTGAGTTTTGCACCTAAAACCTTTCTTGTACCGCCGTTTTTTTCTATGTTAAAATCAAAGTCGAGCTTGTCCGTATTAGGATTTATAACAATAGGGAAAATACTTTCAATCTCTGCTCCGTAGGAACCTACAAGATATGCTGCCTTATAAATTATAGAATTAAGTTCCTCGTCAGTCATATCCATTTTCTGAATTTGAACGGTATAACCCATTCTGTTTTCCACAAGAGGTTTTCCGTTTTTATCGACGATTTCGCCTCTCGGTGCAGGAATTGAATAGGCACGCACCAATCTCTGATTGGCTTGTTCCTCGTATGATGAGCCCTTGACAATCTGCAAATCAAAAAGTCTGACAACGCATACAAGTGCCAAAACAATCGTCAAGCCTGATATTATCATCATTCTGAATGAACTGTTTTTCAAGAGCTCACCTCCCTTAAATCATATTTCTTCTTTCCAGCAAGTTAAAACTTTTACCGATAGGAACACATAACGCCAAGCCTGCAATTCCTGTATACAAGGCTTTTGGTAATATGGTTCTGATTAGGGCAATCCCAAATCCCAAGTCACCCCAAGCAATTAAATATCCTATATAATAAACAATGTTATATATTAGTGCGGCAACAAATACAGTTATTGCACACACAACAACTCCGTCGCTCACAAAATGGTCTCTCAGCAAACCTGTCAAAAGCCCTAAATACATATAGACAATGGCACTCAACCCAACCATTCTGCCAACAAGCATATCTAAAACAATGCCGAACACAAAGCCTATAACTGCACCTTCACGCTTATCTCTGAGTAAGCCTGTGCATATAACAAATATCAAAAATAGATCAGGACTTACACCGAAAATCCTTATCCATTGAACAGCCGTAGGCTGAATGAGTGCAAGCACAAGAAGCCACACTGCATAAAAGATAATACTTCTTTTATTTATTACTCTGTCTCCAAAAAAGTTAATATCATTCATCTTCATCACTATCACTATCGTCTGAGGTAGCTGTTTCAGTCTCTTCACCATCTGTATCTTTTATGGACAAATCAGATTCCTTATACGAAGTCACAACAAATACCTCGTTCAACTTTTTTATGTTCGCAAGGGGTTCAATGGTTGCCGCCTTTGACATAGTTGCGTTTTCGTCATAAACCTCCACAACCTTGCCTATAACAAGTCCCCTCGGAAATATATCGCCCAAGCCTGATGTTTCCACAAAGTCGCCGTTTTGGATATCGGTGTCACGGGCAATATAACCGAGTCTGCATTTTCCCTCATATCTCAGGTTGGAATTTCCCTCAAGAATACCGATTTCCTTAGACCTTTTAATCATTACACCCACAGAAGATTGAGGGTCAAGTATGGTAATCACCTTTGCCCAAATTTCCCCCACTTCAGATATCTGTCCCACTAAATTTCGGTCGGCGTCAACAACAGCTTGATTTTTCTTAACTCCGTCTTTTTCACCTCTGTTAATAGTAAAGGTTGAATACCAATTTGTCGGGTCCTGTGCAACAACCTTTGCCGCAAGCATACTAATATCAACAGATTTTTCTTGCAGTTTAAGCATTCTTTTGAGCCTATCGTTTTCCTGTTGGAGTCCCTGCATTTCATTTATCTTGCCCTGCAAGTTATTATTTTCGTTTTTCAAACTCTGATTTTCGTTTCTCAGGGATTTAACATTCCCAAAATAACTTGTAATACCGCCGAACCATCTGCCTATACCGCTGACAGCACCGTGGGCAGGTGTAGTGACTGTTCCGCCCACGTTTTCCGCAACGGAAGCATCACGATTTGCAGAACTGAATACACCGATAATGATTATTGCCACAATGGTAGCCGCTATTAATAAAATCAAAGGCTTATTTTCAAAAAATCTTCTCATTATGTTTACCTACTATCTTCCAAGTATTCCTTTGCCTCGTCTTGTCAGTAAAAAATCAAGAGCCTTTCCTGCACCGATTGCAGTACATTCAATAGGATTTTCGGCAATGTATACAGGTATCTCGGTACTTATATTTATCAATCTGCCAAGACCTCTCAGCATTGCGCCTCCGCCTGTCAAAACAATACCGCTTTCGGCTATATCAGCCGCAAGTTCAGGCGGTGTTTCCTCCAATGTAATTTTAACGCTTTCAACTATTGCATCTGCATATTCCGAAAGGCAAGAGCGTATTTCATCAGTTGACACCTTTGCCGATTTAGGCAAACCTGTCACAATATCCCTGCCGTTTATCTCAACTGTTTCACGCTCTATTCCTGAATAAACAGAGCCAATACTTATCTTTATTCCCTCGGCGGTAACATCACCTATAACCATATTATACTGCTTTTTTACATATTGAATAATAGCCGAATCAAAACTTGTGCCTGCCGAACGCACAGTGTTTGAAACCACAATTCCGCCAAGAGCGATAACCGCTGTTTCGCAGGTCCCTGCACCTACATCAACAATCATACTTCCGCGGGCAGCACCAACATCAACACCGCAGCCCACAGCCGCCGCAAGAGGTGCCTCTATCAACGCAATATCTCTTATTCCTGCACTGCGTGCCGCCTCATATACCGCTCTTCTTTCAACATCACTTATTCCGCAAGGAACGCTTATTGCCGCTCTCACTCTCGCAAAGGAGCCTTTAACTACATTTTTAACAAAATACTTCAGCATAGCGGATGCTGCATAAAAGCCTGTGATAGCACCGCCCTTAATGGGAAGTACGGCTGATACTCCTTCGGGCGTTCTGCCCATCATATCACTTGCCGCCTCACCTATTGCTACAATGCGGTCATCAGCATTACTCTTTATTACAAGCGATGGCTCATTTAACACTATTCCATTCTCACATTCGTATATCAGAGTGCTTGCAGTTCCTAAATCTATTCCTAAATCAACTGACATCTTCAGCATTCCCTTCCAAAATAATTTTTCTGTTTTTTATAATATCTTATAGTCAAATTCCGTTTTTAACATCTGTGCCAATCTGCACAACGGCAATCCAATTACATTAAAACAATCGCCGTGTATCTCTTCTACCAAAATAGAGCCCAAATCTTGTATTCCGTATGCTCCTGCCTTATCCATAGGCTCGCCCGTGCTGATGTAATTCAAAATCTCGTCATCGGTCAATTCTTTAAAAACGACATTTGTAGTCACTGAATCACAAGCAATTTTTCCGCTTGATGTATCAATTATTGCAATACCTGTGCATACAGTATTCTGCCGTCCTGACAGAGTTCTCAGCATACGCTTTGCATCTTCCTCGTCTGTTGGCTTTCCAAATATCATATCGTCTATACTCACAACTGTATCCGCACCTATAATCAACGCACTGTCAGATACTTTTTTTGCAATATTTTCAGCCTTTTGTCTTGCAAGAAATCTAACTGTTTCCTCAGGCGTCAATCCGCCCTTAGTCTTTTCTTCGGAAGCATCAACCATTATTTCAAAATCAGGTATGATTTTTGAAATAAGTTCCTTTCTTCTGGGCGATTGAGATGCAAGAATTATCTTTCTGTCCATCATTGTATTTATATCTCACTTTCCTGTAGAACCAAAACCGCCTGCACCTCTTTCGGTATCATCAAGGCTATCAGCCTGAATAAATCTCGCCTTTTCTACCGGAAGAAAAACAAGCTGTGCAACTCTGTCCCCAGGGTTTACTGTATAGTCCTTGTCGGACAGATTAATTGCAGAAACCTTAACCTCGCCTGTGTAGTCAGTGTCAATTACGCCCACACAGTTAGCCATTGTTATTCCCTTTTTAAACGAAAGTCCTGAACGTGGAAATACAAATGCACCCCAACCCTCAGGAATTTGTATCGCAAAACCAAGAGGTATTAACGCTCTCTCTCCTGCCTTTATGGTAAGCGGCTTGTCAAGTGCCGCAGATAAATCCATTCCCAGACTGCCGTCGGTAGAATATTCGGGGCATACTGCGTTTTCGGATAAATATTTAATCTTTACATCAATCATTTTTTATTCTCCTTTAATTATTAATTATTTAGCTGTTTGTAAAACATAAAATTTCGCGTAAAATAGTTGGATTTTGTATTTCTCATTTGTATATTCTCTCCGTATATAGGCTCACTTGTGTAAAGGGAGCTGTCACGAAGTGACTGAGGGATTGTTTTACATAGTACAGCCAATCCTCCCGTCACGCTTCGCGTGCCACCCTCCTTTACACAAGGAGGGCTTTTTGAAAGTTATCCACAATTTTGTGCTTTCACATTTTACAATCGCATATTATTTTTAGGGCATTACATCAACGCACCCTTAAACATATGCAATCTTGTATATTCCCATATATTTATATGCTTTTTATTTATATAAGCATCACATATGTCTTTGCAACTTTTTTCGTCCTCATCTGTAAATACAAGTCTGTAGTAATCAGCGTTTATCCGCATAATCTTATCAAATTTGTCTGCGGTATATAACGGAACATTATTAAGCACAACACTTCTGCATATGTCTCCGTCTTTAACAATGGTAAATTCCGCTCCCGTTCTGTCAACCATCCTGCCCATACCATTGCACGGGCATTTATCCATATTCTTTAATATACAGTTCTCGGTAATCATAAGCGGAATTTTGCCATATGCAATTGCCTCTTTATCAATACAGCTTGATATATCACTCATTTGAGCAATGTTAAGCTCTGCCGATAAGCACAAGCTTTTAAACTTCATATCAGCATATTCCTTTGCAGAAAGGCTGTTGGCTATGTTTAATCGCTGACCTCCGTACAGCTTAAAGCCATCACATATACCTATTGTATCTATTGTATGAATTTCAGCCTTATCAAACCCAAACTCCCTTAATTTACACATTCTGTTTTTATACTTCTGCCTATCTGCTTTTCGGAGTATAACAGGAGGAGTAATCACAATACGCTCTTTATCAGGCAGTAGTTCATCTAAATTCTCTTCGACTATATGCAAAGGAATGTATATCAGTTTAAGTTCATACTTCTTTACGGCTTGGTATTGCTCCTCACTCAATACAGAGCAGGTAAAACCGCCGTCAATCTTTAGTTTTTGTTCCCTGACATTCTTTGAATAATTATTAAATCGTTTATCTTTATACTTATCAAGAATTTTATTTTCGAGCGCCGCAACGCCATCGCGGCGAAGTTCATTTAAAACCGATACAGGAATAAATGCACTATCGGAAAGTTCAATATTAAAATCTGTAATTTTAAACGCCGTTCCGCCTGTTTTGGAAAGCTGTTCTATAACCCCTGTTACAGTTGCCGCTCTCTTTTCTGCCTTTTCGATTGGCTTATCTCCCCTTACAGTAACCTCTTCTCCGTTACATTTTAAAGTAAGTTCAGGCATCTCGCCAACATATAAATGTGCAGATAATTCAGCATCTATCTGTTTATTCTCTGGCAATTCTGCCTCCTCATCATTTTTCAGATAGGGATTGTCAGGCTTATCAAATGCAAACATATTTTTTCCGTTTTTACCCGTATAATATCCGTCCGAAAGACCGCCCCTGAAAAAAACTTTTTCAAGTCTGTCCGCCTCATAATCCGTCGGTTTTCTTCTATCATCTATTAATCTTCTATAAATCGAAACAACTTTTGAAACATATTCCTCGCCCTTCATACGTCCTTCGATTTTAAGTGAGGCAACACCCATATCTGCCATATCTGTAATATGTGATGCATATGACATATCCTTAAGGCTTAAATAATGCCGTGGATTTTTGCCGTCAGGCGAAAACGTCAAACGACAGGGCTGAGCACACTTTCCTCTGTTGCCCGACCTTCCGCCGATTACACTGCTCATCAGGCATTGTCCCGAATAGGACATACACATAGCACCTTGGACAAATACTTCAATTTCGGCATTGACATTTTTTATAATATCAGCTATTTCCGCACCTGTAAGCTCACGGGATAAAACCACACGTGAGGCACCAAGTTTCTCCAATTCCTTAACTCCGTCGGCTGAATGTACTGTCATCTGTGTACTGCCGTGTAATTCTATATCAGGCGAAATTTCTCGGATAAAACCAAGTACACCCAAGTCCTGAACAATTACTCCGTCTATCCCCGCTTTTGTCAATGTATATATAAATTTTTCAAGCTCATTAAACTCTCTGTCAAAGGTCATAGTGTTGACTGTGACATATGCCCTTGCATTGCGTAAATGACAATAGTCTGCCGCCTCAAATATCTCATCATCTGAGAAGTTGCCTGCATAACTGCGTGCTCCGAAATTTTTGCCCGCAAAATATACTGCGTCAGCACCGCTGTTGACCGCCGCTTTTAAACAGCCGAGAGTTCCTGCAGGAGCGAGAAGCTCCATATAACATCACACCTTAACTATGCCCGAAAATAAATCAGGCGTTATTAAATCTGCTTTTGATTGGAGGCTCAGCCGCAGTACGTCTGTCCACCTCTGCTCTGCGAACGTCAGAGAGTTCAGTTTCTCTCTTTGCAAGCTCAATCTGTAATTTATGTATGTCCTCTCGCAGTTTTTCAACCTCAATTTTTTTTGCTTCAAGTTCTGTGCTTAATCCCTTTGCCTCTTCCATATATCCCTTAAGCTCAATCCGCAAATTATCAAGCACACTCTCACTCTTTAAGCAATCATCAGCAATGTTGACAGCAGCTAAAACCGCCTTCATAGCCGTACTTAACTGAGGTGCATTTTCCGTAATTTCGTTCATCTTTTTGTTGACAAGGAGAGCAACACGCTGAACATACTCCTCAGGCTCATTAGTCACAAGAGTATATTCAATATTATTGATTTTTACTTCAACCTTTTTGCTTTCCATTTTTAATGCCTCCTTTCGGAATCATTTTTTATCAGCATTTAAATTAACATATTTCAAAATCCCAAACACAGACTTTGCATCATTGATTTCGCCGTTCATAACCATATCATATGCTTTTTTTATCGGCACAAATTCAATATCCAAAAACTCATCCTCGTCAGGCTCGGTTTCTCCCTGGGACAATCCCGTTGCACAATACACGTGGGTAACCTCATCCGTAAATCCCGGTGACGGATACAAAAAGCCGTAATATTCAAAGTTTTCGGCACTCATACCTGTTTCTTCTTTTAGCTCTCTTATTCCGCATAATAAATGCTCCTCACCGTTGTCGAGCTTGCCTGCAGGAATTTCATATATAGCTTTATCAATAGGCTTTCTGTACTGTTTTACAAGTATAATTTCATCATTGTCCGTTACGGCAACAATGCCTACCCCGCCAGGGTGCTTAACAAGTTCTCTTGTTGCAATCTTGCCGCCCGGCATTTCAACCTTGTCTACATTTAATGTGACTATCTTTCCTTTAAAAACTTCCTCGGTAGAAACTGTTTTCTCATTAAATATCATATTAACACCCCTTTAAATGTCAGATAAACAAACCTGATATACAGGTGTGTTTATCTGACATTTAGCAGATACAGAAAGACCTGTATCCGCAAAATGTCAAAATTATTATACCGTAACGATTAAACGATACCGTGTGCCATCATTGAAGTTGCAACCTTTTCAAATCCTGCAATGTTAGCACCGATAACATAGTTGCCCTTATGACCGTACTTTTCAGCAGCTGTGCTTGCCTTTGCGAAGATGTCTTCCATAATGTCCTTAAGTTTAGCATCAACTTCTTCAAACTTCCAAGAATAACGCATACTGTTCTGACTCATTTCAAGAGCTGATGTAGCAACACCGCCTGCGTTTGCAGCCTTAGCAGGTCCAAAGAGAATACCTGCTTCTAAGAATGCATTAATAGCCTCTGTTGTAGAAGGCATATTAGCACCCTCGCCTACTGCATAACAGCCATTTGCAATAAGCTTCTTAGCTGACTCTACATCAATTTCGTTCTGAGTTGCACAAGGTAATGCGATATCACACTTAATTGACCAAATGCCGCTGCAGCCTTCTGTGTACTCAGCATCAGGATGATAGTTTAAGTATTCCTTAATTCTCTTTCTCTCAACTTCCTTAATCTGCTTAACGCAAGCTAAGTCGATACCATTCTTGTCGTAGATATATCCGTTAGAGTCAGACAAAGCAACAACCTTTGCGCCGAGTTCAGTTGCCTTTTCGGTAGCATATATAGCAACGTTACCTGAACCCGATACAACAACGGTAGCACCCTTGAATGACTTGCCGTTTGCTTTGAGCATAGCATCTGTGAAGTAGCAAAGACCATAACCTGTTGCTTCAGTTCTTGCAAGACTTCCGCCGTAGGTAAGACCCTTACCTGTCAAAACGCCTGTAAACTCATTTCTGAGTCTCTTATACTGACCGTATAAATAACCGATTTCTCTGCCGCCAACACCGATATCGCCTGCAGGAACGTCAGTATCTGCACCGATGTGCTTGCAAAGTTCTGTCATAAAGCTCTGGCAGAAACGCATAACTTCAGCGTCTGACTTGCCCTTGGGGTCAAAGTCACTACCGCCCTTACCGCCGCCGATTGGCAAACCTGTAAGTGAGTTCTTGAAAATCTGCTCAAAGCCTAAGAACTTGATTATACCAAGGTAAACTGAAGGATGGAATCTGAGACCGCCCTTATAAGGTCCGATTGCACTATTGAACTGCACACGGAAACCTCTGTTAACCTGTGTCTTGCCGTTATCATCTACCCAAGGAACACGGAATGTAATAATTCTTTCAGGCTCTACCAATCTTTCGATAAGACCTACTGCCTCATACTCGGGATGTGCCTCAACAACAGGCTCCAATGATTCAAGAACCTCTTCTACTGCTTGCAAAAATTCAGGTTCGTTCTTATCCCTTGCCTGAACTTTCTCGAATACACTTTTAAGATATTCGTTTTTGATTGCCATTTAAAACCTCTCCTTTTATCTATGTGTTGCGTTAACAGCACCATATATTATAAATTTAATTATTTTTTCTATTTTGATTTAAGATACTCGTCAATGGCTTGTGCGGCTGACTTGCCCGCACCCATTGCCAATATAACTGTTGCAGCACCTGTAACAGCGTCACCGCCTGCCCAGACACCCTCTTTTGAAGTCTCACCTGCTTCATTTTTAGCAACAATACAACCCCTTTTGTTTGTTTCAAGGTCAGGGGTTGTGTTTCTGATAAGAGGATTTGGGCTTTGACCGATAGCAATAATAACTACCTCTGCATCTACGGTAAACTCACTGCCCTCTACGGCTGACGGTCGTCTTCTGCCCGACTCATCAGGTTCACCCAGCTCCATACGGACACACTCAACCTTTTCTGCCCATCCATCCTCGGTTCCAATAATCCTTACAGGATTACATAAAACCTTAAAGTCAATGCCCTCTTCCTTTGCGTGATGAATTTCCTCACGTCTTGCAGGCATTTCTTCTTCACTTCTTCTGTATACAATGCTTACATTTTCAGCACCCATACGCTTTGCTGAACGAGCGGCATCCATTGCGACATTGCCGCCGCCGACAACTACTACATTTTTGCCCATATATATAGGCGTATCATATTCAGGGAAGCGGTATGACTTCATCAAATTAATTCTTGTCAAAAATTCATTTGCGGAATATACACCGTTTAAACTTTCACCCTCAATATTCATAAAGCTTGGCAATCCTGCGCCTGTTCCTATGAATGCGGCATCAAAGCCTTCCTCATTCAAAAGCTCGTCAACTGATAAAACTTTACCGATTACCATATCGGTATGTATTTCTACACCAAGCTCCTTAAGTTTATTTATCTCTGTCTGAACTATATTTTTTGGCAGTCTGAACTCAGGAATACCATACATAAGAACTCCGCCTGCGGTATGGAAAGCCTCGAAAACAGATACCTCATATCCCAGCTTTGCCAAGTCGCCTGCACAGGTAAGTCCTGACGGACCTGCACCGATTATTGCAACCTTTTTGCCGTTTTGTTCAGGCTTTTTAATTTCAGCCTTAACATTCTTCATATACCAATCAGCCGCAAATCTTTCAAGTCTGCCGATTGCAACAGGCTCTCCCTTTATTCCTCTTACACAATATTTTTCGCATTGGCTCTCCTGAGGACAAACTCTGCCGCATACAGCAGGCAATGTACTTGTCTCGGATATTTTAAGGTATGCTTCTTCAAACTTACCCTCTGCGATTAATGCAATAAATTCAGGAATTTTAACATTTACGGGACAACCGCCCATACAAGGCTTATTTTTACAGTTTAAGCATCTCTGTGCCTCTTCAACTGCCATCTCCTCTGTGTAGCCGTAAGATACTTCTTCAAAGTTCTTATTTCTCACATTTGGATCTTGTTCAGGCATAGGGACTTTTTGCTGTGACATATTAGGCATTGTTCATTCCCTCCATTCTGCATTTGTGATTTTCTCTTGCTGTTCTCTCCTTTTCGGCAAACATCTTTGACCTGCGGATAGCCAAGTCAAAATCAACAAGATGTCCGTCAAAGTCAGGACCATCAACACAGGCAAATTTTGTTTCTCCGCCCACTGTGACACGACAACCGCCGCACATACCTGTTCCGTCAATCATAACAGGGTTCATGCTTACAATGGTTTTTATGCCATACTTTTTGGTCAGCTCACAAACAGCTTTCATCATTACAAGAGGACCAATAGCAATAACCAAGTCATACTTTTCGCCGCCTTCGATTAACTCCTCAAGCTTAGTTGTAACAAAACCTTTGTTGCCATTTGAACCATCATCGGTCATTGTATACAAATTTGTACAAGCCGCTCTGCATTCCTCCTCGATAATAATGATGTCTTTGTTTCTGAAGCCATTAATCATATCTACGCGAACACCCATAGAGTTCAGCTTTTTAGCCTGCGGATACGCAATAGCGGTTCCCAATCCGCCGCCTATAACCGCAACATTCTTAACACCCTCAAACTCTGACGCCTTTCCGAGAGGACCGACGAAATCCAAAAGGTAATCACCCTCATTCAATTCATTCATTCTCTCTGTTGTCATACCAACGATTTGGAAGATAACAGTTACAGTTCCCTTTTCCCTGTCATAGTCCGCAATGGTAAAAGGGACTCTTTCGCCCTCTTCGTCAATTCTCAAAATAATAAACTGTCCCGGCTCTGCCTTTTTGGCAATATACGGTGCTTCAACCTCTATCAGCGACACCGAGTCGTTCAGCCGTTCCTTTCTAAGTATTTTATACAATAAAATACACCTCCACATTTGTTAAGGGTCTTCTCATTTAATAATAAACCTATTCACCCATTATCTAACCTATTATATCACATTATTATATCTTACGCAACTTTTTTATATAATTTTATATAATTTTTTTACATATCTTCTATATTCGTATTGATTTTCTGTGTAAAACATTTATAATAGATATATAATTATGTAAAATAATTCAGAAATGCAAACATTTAAGAAAGAGTCAACCAATGTCTACAAATTATGCAATACTAAACAAAAGATATTTTTTATTAGGTGCAATTATCTATGTTATCGCTACTTATATTGGATTAAAGTTTGATACTTATTTAAGCAAACACAGTTTGAATATTTATATCTACTCATTATATTACATAATAGGCTTAACAGTTGTGTCAGGCATATCATACTTTTTTCTTCACAAAAGTTCCCAAATACTGAACATATACTTAATTGTACTTATCTTCGTTATTGGCTTTGCGAGAGTATATTCCGTCTGCTCATACCACAACAAAAACAATAAAGTCATAAACGAAAACCCAACTGTGAGCGGAATTGTAACAAGTGAGCCAAAGCTCAGCTCGTCAGGGCAAAGCTATGTTGTAAACACAGATATACTATATCTTAACACAAACGACGGAAACATCCCATTAGATAAACCAATCAGAGCTGTCACCTACATCTCAAAAGACTCGGTAAGCTCACCTCCCTCCTTCGGAGATACATTTAATTGCACATATAGATACGAACTTAATATGAAGCCATCATTCAAAGGTGCTTTTGACTATTCACGATATCTGAGACAAAACAAGATTTGTTACTCAGGATATACATATAACTATAATGAAACCGACATCCCCGATTACAAGCCGTCACCTTTCAGACAACTGTGCAATTTTGGATACAAACTCCGTTTTGCCGTAAAGAGCTCTGTCGAGAACCATATATACAATGAAAACGAAGCCGCTCTGCTCAACGGTATACTATTGGGAGATGTCAGCGGCTTTTCGGATAAATTATACGAGTCGTATACAGACTCAGGACTTATTCACGTTGCATCTGTTTCGGGAATGCATACCTCATATATCTTTCTTGTTATATCAATTATTCTTACGCTTTTGCGTATACCAAAACGCTCATTCGTACTATTTGCCATTCCCGTTCTGATAATCTTCGCCGCCGTTGCTCTTTTTACACCATCGGTAAACAGAGCTGTTATAATGCTGTCGATCATGCTATTGTCATACGTATTCAAAAGACAGCACGACAGTCTTACTGCCCTTGCATTTTCAGCTGTGGTTATTATATTTAACAACCCATACTGTTTGGAAAGCTACAGCTTTATTTTATCATTCAGTGCAACGCTCGGTCTGTTGATATATGCAGCACCAATACAAAAAAGGCTTTCATTTGCAGTTCTGTCACCTAAAAACAGATTGCTGAACAAACCTATAGCTTATCTTTCATCATATGTTGTAAACTCTGTAAGTTTATCTTTAAGCGGATTGATAGGTATATCATATTTTACCGCTAAGTTCTTTGGCAGAATTACTTTTGGCGGAATAATAGGCAACATATTAATATATCCTGCAGTGGCACTGATTTTGATATTAGGATTTATTAACAGCTTTATTTTTCACATATGCAAACCATTGTCAGATATAATTGCTGTGTTTGTTCTAAACCCAACACTTAAATTCACCAACTGCATTGCAGAATTTTTCTCCAAGGATATATTTTCTGTAAATGCTCTGTATCCAAATGCAGTATTCTTTATATTTTACATTGTAATATGTTATATAATTTACCTATTACTAATTCCAAGCAAAAACGACACCGAAAAATAACTGTATTCACAGTACCGCCAATCTCTCTCGGGACGTCGGGGACGCCGTCCCCTACAAATCTGGCAGGAGCAAGCCCCTGCCCACAATACAAGAAAGACAAATCAATTTGTTACACAAAAAATCAGCCTCCCATAAGGGAGGCTGATAAACTTATGTCACTAATTTTTAAAGCCCATACTGTATATGTACAATGCACACTTATCCATTTCAGGAGCTACATCGACAGATGTTATTGTTTCCGTCACATCTGATATATCAAATTCATATGTTTTTACACCTTTTACTATTGCCGTTGTCATTGTCTTTGTACCGCGACGAACCGCATAAACGCCTTCATTGTGCAATAAATTATATATTTGCGAAACATCCCAAACGGGCGATTCGTGAATCGCCCCTACTGTCTGCCATTTAGTATGTAATTAAAATCGGATTGTAGGGCAGGGGCTTGCTCCTGCCGAATTCGTAGGGGACGGCGTCCTCGACGAACCGCAACACACGAACAATTGTAATTATCATTTGTTCAATAAAATCATTGTAAATTTTCGCATAAAAAAAGAACCTCAATATCGAGGTTCTTTTTTATATCATTTTTATATTACTTTGCAGGCTGTGCAACAGGAACGATTTCATTTAAACCTTTCCAAGCATATACCTTAACTGTTTCACCATCACCAACAGTAATATCTGCATTCTCAACTGTCTTTATCAAACTTTCTGTGAAATCAAGATCATTTTGATCCTTGATGACAATCTTTGCTAATGTACGATTTGAATTATATATAGCGTATACAAGTTTACAACCATCTTCCATTGCGTTAAGTCCTAAACCTCTGCTGCGAAGTGTTACTGTAACACCTGTACCATCAACAACTGTATCTGAGATTATATTTGCATCAACATTTGTGTAAACCTTTATACCCTTACTTGCCGCATATGTACCAATCTTAGCTGTTGGATCTGCATTTGCCTCAGTTGTGATAAAAGCTAAGTTTGAAAAATCAGATACACTACCTAACGTGCTAAGATCTGTGATTGCACTTTCGGTAGGAAGTACGATTTCCTCAATTGCAGTACATGCACTGAATGAATCTCCCGTAAGTTTTACTAACTTTGAATTATCAGCAAAACGTACAGATTTAAGATTCGTAGCTTTTTTAAAGCAAGCATCTAACACAGTAATTCCTGCAGGTATCTCAACCTCTTTAATCTTAGAACCATTTACTAAAAATCCACGAATTTCACCTGTTAAATTATCGGACAAGTGTATCTTTTCAATATTTGTACCACCATAAAAGATATTCTTTCCTCTACTTGTATCATAATCTACAGGAGCAGTAGAATCTTTAACTAAATACTTAATCTTTGTTATAGTGTCTGCCATATAAAACTCTGTAAGACTACCACAAGTATCCTTGAATATATTACCTCCATTAGAATTATTTTCATCAAGCATCAATGCAGTTACTCTTTTACCGTTGAGTGTATCAGGCATATATACTACACCATACAATCCTGTACAGTCCGATATACCTGAAGCGTCCGTTGTACCTGTACCGTCATCTATACCTGTAACAGCACATTCACCATTTCCAAGGTCATATGTATCAAAGTTGGTTGCATATAACCGAGCATTTAACGCAGTTGCCAAGTCATTTGCAAAGGCTGGTCCGACGTTTTTCCATTTATCTTTTACCTTGCCAGCTTTTCCATATACATTTTCAACGGTAGTTGCTGTAGTAACACCTTGATAACTAAAAGAAACAAATGACTTTGATACACTTTCTTTACATCCTGTAATATTATCAGGGATAATTAAATTTTTAACTTTACATCCTCTGAATGCATTGTTCGGAATTTTTGTAAAACCATTTGTAGGCAATTCAACTGTTCCGAGGTTAATAGATCTTGTGAATATATTTATACCTGGATTTGAAAGATTTGCAGGTAAGTGAACATTCCGAAGAGTAGCTTTATCAGGATCATTATAAAAGAAACAATTGTATCCTATAGTTGTAATATTGTCAGGAAGAACAATATCAACAAGCGGTACATCCGCAAAAGCCATATCACCAATTTTTGTCACTTTGTTATTTTCCGCAAAATTTATAGTATTTAATTTTGTGGCATAACTAGCGCCAAATATTTCCTTTCTGTAAGCATCTCTAGGATTTACAACTACACCATTTTCCTTTTTATCATCCTTGAGAGTCAAGCCGTCATCATTTGTGTCATATATTGGCATATCATGAAAGAAAGCACCCTCGACTATTTCAACAACATCATAAGTATTACCATCAATTTCAATAGTAGCAGGTATATTAAGCACTTCAATCTCGTAACTATCTTCTGTCAAACTAACTACTTTTGCTGTACCATTAGCTCCATCCGCCGGTTCTGTGGCAATTTCATAATACAAATCGCCAACCTTTTTGAACTCATCCGGCAAGGGCAAGTAGGACACTGCTTCGTCTGCAAATACAACTGTCATTGTTGATGCAAGCATACAAATAACAGTAATAAGTGCAA